>CAYNNW010000470.1:0-1993 GCA_964398435.1 uncultured Gaiellales bacterium
CCACTCGCCGCGGCTGATCGCCGCCTCAGTCATTCCGCCAGTCGTTGTCTGATCTT
Organism: uncultured Gaiellales bacterium; assembly: GCA_964398435.1. Lineage (GTDB taxonomy): Bacteria > Actinomycetota > Thermoleophilia > Gaiellales > SKUG01 > CAYNNW01. Next base: position 57 of record CAYNNW010000470.1, read on the forward strand.
TGTGCATGCTGGTGTTGTACCCCTCACATCAGTCTTCAGGCCAGCGTGGATTTATCCGATTGGCCTCGCGACGGTGCTCGGATGGAATGAATTTGGCGCAGTACCCCGATGGATCAATGTACCGCCACCAGTTGTGGCCCCGAGTTTGCTTCAGATTGCTGATGTGCTCGTCAATCTCCGGCAGGCAATTTTCCCAGCAAAGTTCGGCCAGTTCGATTGCTTCAGGGCGTGGAATCCAGTCGCTGAGGCACGAAACGAGGTCTGCGGGCCCGGTTGCATTCACGATTGCGAGCTCCATCTCGCCGAGCAATTGCCCCCCGCTCGGTGCCTCGTACTCCAGATCGACATGCGCGTACGTGTGTGAAACGAGCAAGACACAGTAGAACGGCCCGATGCTCGTCTGGTAGACCCCTGCTTCGTTGTCAACGCGGGCAACCATGAATTCCATACTACCCGCCGTCACTCCTGTACCAGGCGGACATCCGGAGGTGATACGGATTTCCGGGATGCCTCGATATGGACGATACGGGGTGTTCGCGCTTGCGCGGGAAATGCGGTAGGGGGAACTGCTGGAATGGTGGGAATGAATGCTGAGCTGAGTGGCGTCAAAGCCCTCGTCATGGCTGCTGGCAAGGGGTCACGCCTGGCTCCACTGACGAACGTCGTGCCCAAGCCAGGGCTGCCTGTCGGTGCCGAGGCGATCATGGGGCACGTGCTCAACGGTCTTCGCGACCATGGGATTACCGAGGTTCACAGCAGCATTGGCCATCTGGCCGAAGTGATGCCATCGATCTTCGACGACGGTTCGCGCTGGGGCGTTCACCTTACGCTGCACGAGGAGCGGCAGCTGCTCGGCACGGCCGGGGGCGTGAAGGCACTGGAAGGGCAGCTTCGCACTCGAGACACGCCCTTTATTGTGCTGTCCGGAGACGGCCTTCACAACTTCGACCTGACCGAACTGGTCAATCGGCACAGGGAGTCCGGAGCGATCGGGTCAATGGCACTTCATCAGGTCGACGACCCCAGCCGCTTTGGCGTTGTTGAGCTTGCCGAGCACGGACGGATCACCGGCTTTCGGGAAAAGCCGCCGCCTGGCACCGCGCCCGGCAATCTCGTCAACACCGGCATCTATGTGTTCGATCCGGAGATCTTCGAGCGCATTCCGGGGGGCAGCGTTCAGGACTTTGGCAACGACATCTTCCCGGCGCTGCTTCGCGATGGTGAGCATCTGAATGGCGTGCGGATGAGTGGATACTGGAACGACGTTGGCACGCTCGACTCGTTTCGCACGAGCAATCTGGATGTCGTTGCCGGGCGCGTTCCCGGCGTGTCGCCGCACGGTCGAGCCGGCGCCGATGACGCGCTCCGCGGCGTGCACCCGACAGCTGATGTGTCGCGCGGTGCGCAGCTCATCGGCACAAACGTCGTGGGGGCGCATGCGACCGTTGGTGACGGCGCACAGCTGATCGACTCGGTGGTGCTGCCAGGCGCAGTTGTGCCGGACGACGCTGTTGTTGCGAACGCGGTGTACGGCGACATGTCACGACTGAGGTCGTGGGCCGATCGCGGCGCCGCCTAGCCCTGATACATTGGCGCACGCTTTCCACCGCACCCCGACACGGATGACGGTTTCACTGTGAGGGACATCCCTGTGACACGTACGATTCGAGTGCTCTTTGTCTGCGTGAAAAATGCCGGCCGCTCACAGATGGCCCAGGCGTTTGCGCAAGACCTGGGAATCGAAGCCCGCTCAGCAGGCAGCGCACCCGCTGATTCAGTACATCCCGAGGTTGCCGAGGCGATGCTGCTCCTTGGAATCGATATCCGCGGCAATGTACCGCGAGCACTGACGAGCGAAGATGTCGACTGGGCCGACCATGTCGTCACCATGGGATGTGGCGACGCCTGCCCCGTGCTTCCTGGAACGAGGTATGAGG
>CAYNNW010000471.1:0-1978 GCA_964398435.1 uncultured Gaiellales bacterium
TGTGGGATTGCTCGACATACCGGCAATCCTACGTGGCGAGCCCCACTCCCTGCCACGCGGATGCTACGGCAGAGAATTCGCGGCTTCCTGCGCCAAATCGGTCTCGTGCTGCCGACAGCGTGGCAGTGGCTGCACCGGCGAGTCCGTCCGTGCCAGGCAGATACTTCGTGGCAGCGAGATACCAGATTCCACTGACCGCGTCGCGCCCCCCAGAACCGAGTGCATCAGCGGCATTGACCGCGGCGAGTGACAGCACGCCCGAGGCGGTGTGCGCATCGACAAACTTCTTTTCGTGGGCTGTCATCAACTCGGCAACCGTCGAATAGGCCGGTCGGCGCAGATCGCGCAGAAGTTCGGGAACATCACTGAGGACATCCTCGCCAACGAGCCAGTCCTGCGGGTCGATCGAGGTGCCCAGAACATCGGCAAATGACTCGTGAACCACCTGCCGTTCCCACGAAGTGGTCGATGTCGTCCCCGTCGGTGTATTGATCACGGTTGACGTCGAATAGCCAGCTGACGTCAGCACAGCATGCGTGAATTCGTGTGCAACCATGTCAACCGCATACGCCAGCGAGCGGAACGGCTTGTCCTTCCATGCCGGGTCTGCTGCGAACTCGATATGTGACCCGGTCGACGATGCAGGACTGATGTAGTCCTTTCGAAGACCCACTGTCAGTGCCAGATGGCCACCCTTACCGTCAAACCCGTTACGGCCGAACTGCGTACGAAAGTGGCGTTCGACGGTGTTGAGTGAGCGCATGGCCTGCGCTCGCACCTGGTCGACCAGCGGGTTCGGTTGGACTCTGGTCATGCTGGCGGGCTGTAATCGACACGAACACCAGGGCGGACCACCTGGTCGCCCTGAACGATTGCCTGCAACGCGGATGTCTCGTCGTTGACAGTGACGCCGATCTCATTCGGAAACCGCTTGTCCGCAATGAACGTCGGGAACGAAATCAGGGTCATCAGCTTGTTCTGCTGTCGCTCCTGTGATCGCACAGAGACGATGTCGGCAAGCAGAAACGTGCCCTGCTCGGCTGCAAATACGCCAACACCGATCGGGCCCGATGCGAGGCTGTCGTGTGCGTGGAGGAGTCTGGCAGCCGCAATTGCGTCATCCAGGGATCCGGTTACACGCTGTGCAATCTGGTCGACATGCAATTCGTCGGTCGATGTCGTTCCGTCGCGCAGCTGCCATGTAGCCGTGCCGATGCGTGAAAAGTCGTCGGCGACGGGCGGTCGCGTCGGAAGGTTGACTGGTGTGAGCATCATGCACCCCGATTCTCCGGCTCAACGTGGTCGCGGAGAATAGTTGAGCGTCAACTCGCGCGATGCAGACCCCTACGACAGGTGGGCGCGCCCAAATCCAACCGTGAACGCGCGGCACCAGATGTAGACATGACTGTAGTTGCCTGGCTGAAAGTCCTTGGGCAACGAATACTGCTGGTTGCCGCTCGTGCCCTTCAGCGCACCGAGATTGATGAAGTCCTTGACGTCGCTGTCTTCATTGGGATTTCCGGCAACCACGTACACGAACAGATCGGGCCCCGGATCGGTTCGAAAGCTTCGGAGCGTCAGCTTCATCGATCCATCTGCCAACTCGATGATCTGCACCTTTCCACGCGTCTCGTGGGCGAGCGACTCAAATGATCCTGATGCCCGCAGCGTGTTGGACTGTGGCGGCGAGTCGGCTGATGTCGGAGCCGACTTCGAATCGTGGGAGTTCGCACTCGGATCGGATGAGCGGCCGCTGCTGGGCTCGGCGGTCACGATGTCCTCGTCAACCGTGGATGGTCGGGACAGCCACGCACCGGCTGCCAGGACGATCGCCATCGTGACGGCCATGGATGCGAAAGCCGGCCGTCGAATCCAGGTGCGGCTCCTGCCTGCCAGCCACACCGCAGCAACGGTGAGCGCGACAAGTGCTGCAACGGCTAGTCCGTGCATGATCACCGTAGGCGTAGTCGTGCCCGTT
>CAYNNW010000472.1:0-1971 GCA_964398435.1 uncultured Gaiellales bacterium
ACCAGCGCGTCGGATCCCAACCAGCCCACCGTCTGGGTTCCGATCGGTACGACGAGCACCGCGGCGGCGAGCGATGCCGCGGCCACGCTCGGAGCCAGGCGGTATATGAGTGTGGTGTCGTGGGGCGTGACGCTGCTCTTGCCCCACAGCCTGCGCAGTTCGCGGTATGGCTGCAATGGTGTCGCTCCACGTCGGCCCTGCAGTCGAGCCTTGCACGTCTGGATCGTGCCGGGAAGCAGCGGGCACAACACGAGTCCAGCGATCTGTGTGGCGAGCAGGAGCCAGTTCATCCGCCAACGCTCCATCGCACGCCGACCAGTGCGATCGCAAGTGCGGCAAGCAGGTAGGACAGGTAGGAGCGCAGGTTGCCCGACTGCATGTGGCTGACTCGCCGACCGAGGCCCAGCGCTACTCGTAGTAGCGGTCGGTACAGCCATTCGTCGAACAGGTGTGGCACCTGTGACTCGTGGCGGATGCGGCGCACCTTCACGCCCGCGCGCGCGTCAATCGTTACCGTGCGCTCGGGCCTGAGCACCGCTTCAAGTACGAGCCGGAGGGACTTGGTAAAGCCCGCCGATGTCCAGGCAAGTCGCGTGCTCGGGAGCTGCCCGCAGTTCCAGATCGGGCTTGGCCGCGCGGAAGGCGCGACCTGGCGCAGCCGGTACAACACGAATGACCCAACGACGATGAACCCTCCTGCAGCCAGCGACGCGAGCGTGCCACTGCCCGGTAGCGCTAGGTGGGTGGGCGACTGCAGCGACTCCGGCAGCGGTGCATACGGGGAAGCAGAACTGATGACACGCAGCACGACTCCAGGAAGCAGTCCAGCGAGCGTGCACAGCCCAGCGAGCGTAACGACTGGCGCGGTCATGCCCAATGGCACCTCGCGCGCGTGGGCAGTGTGCTTGGTGCGGTGGGCGCCAGCGAGTACCAAGCCAATCACCTTGACGAAACAGAAGACCGCCAGGGCGGCGGCCGAGCCAAGCACGGCCGCCGCCAACCCCCCCAACCCAACGCTCGCGCCAGTGCCGTGAACAGCGAGTTGCAGCAGCGACTGCAGCGTCAACCATTCGGAGGCAAACCCGTTGAACGGCGGCACGCCTGCGATCGCCATCGCGCCGATCCCGAAGCAGGCACCCGTGACGGGCATCGTCCGCAGCAGTCCACCCATCTTGTCCAGGTCGAGCGTGCCGATGCGCCGTTGGAATGACCCCGCGCACAAGAACAGCAGCGACTTGAACATCGCGTGGTTGACCATGTGCAGCAGGGCCGCCGCGAACGCGATGCTCGCGATCTGCAGGTGTCCATCGCCTGCCGCGACGAGCGACGCCCCGAGTCCGAGTCCGATGATGCCAATGTTCTCGATCGAGCTGAAGGCAAGCAGGCGCTTGAGCTCGTGCTGCATGAGCGCGTACAACACCCCGGCCACCGATGACAGCGCAGCTGCGCCGAGCAGGACAGGGCCGACCCAACCGGGAACCGGCGCGAGCCACTCGAACAACATTCGGATCAATCCGTAGATCGCAACCTTGACCATCATGCCCGACATCAACGCCGACACGTAACTCGGCGCTACCGGATGCGCGCGGGGCAACCACGTGTGCAGCGGCATCAATCCGGCCTTGGTGCCGAAGCCGAGCAGTGCCGCAACGCACAACCATGTTCGAGTTGAGTCGGCGAGACCAGCGCTCCCGCCGAAGGCGTGCAGGTCTGCGACCGTCAGCACGCTCAGCCAGACCCCGGCGCCGGCAAGGTGCGTCAGGCCGAGGTAGATCAGCACCGACCGACACGCATCGCGGCCGTGGTCGACGAGCAAGAGCGTCACGGCCGGAGCGATGCTCATCAACTCCCATGACGCGAGGAACGTCACAGCGTCACGCGCCACAACGACGCCAACCAGCGCCAGGACGAACACCCCCGTCAGGACAGCGTGCGCCTGTGCCCATCTGGCGTCACGCAGGTACGCCCGCG
>CAYNNW010000473.1:0-879 GCA_964398435.1 uncultured Gaiellales bacterium
CAGACGGCGAATCCGGCGCCGAGCCGGTTGTGGAGGCGGTTGCCTCGGATGACACCGATGTTGACGAGGGTGCTGACGAGGGTGCTGACGATGCACCGGCAGCCGAGTCGACCGATGCGCCGGTCCAGGACGACAGCGATGATGCGTCCGAGCCAGAGGCCGACGACACCGCCGCTGTTCCGGCAGCGACGGCCGCGGAGGTCGACGGCAATAGCTGAGCTTCGAACACCGATCCGCACCTGTATCGGGTGCCGCACGCGTGCCCCGCAGCAGTCGCTGACGCGCTGGGTTGCCGTCAACGACGCCTGGCAGCGTTCGTGTGAAGTCGTGATGGATACAGGCGCTGGTTCGGCCGTAGGCCGAGGTGCGTGGCTGCACGACGACCCGAAATGTCGTCAGCGTGCGCTGGCGACCCAGGCATTTCGGCGGGCGCTTCGCATTGCGCCAGGGATTAGGGCAGAATTGGTGATCGACGACGGTTGTTCGCCACTGCAGGCAGTGTCCGGCGTGGGAAGACAGGATTCGTATCGATGAGCAAGAAGCGCGTATATGAAATCGCCCGCGAGCGTGGGCTTGAGACACGACAGGTCATGCGACGACTGCAACAGGCTGGTGTCCAGGTCAAAGCAGCGGCGTCGACAGTGTCCGATGAGGACATCGAGCGAGTATTCGGAGCACGCCGGGAATCGGTGACTCCGACGTCAGGCGCTGCACTGCCTAGCTGGCTCGATCCCTCTGCGTCGAGTGCACCACAAACCGTCGACCGCTCCCATATCGAGAAGGAAGCCCAGGTTCGGCAGGAGAAGCGTGACGCGGCCAAGGTCGCCCGCGACAAGGCGGTCGAGAAGGCGCGACGGCTGCGAGAACAGCTTGCCGCCA
>CAYNNW010000473.1:889-1960 GCA_964398435.1 uncultured Gaiellales bacterium
CAAGAAGGCGCAGGCCGATGCCGCCGCTGCCAAGGCAGCCGAGATGCACGAGCAGGGAGTGGCTGACGCTGCAGAGGCCACGGAAGCGGCGGAACCAGTCGAGGCGATGGCCGAGGTTGTCGAGACTGAGGCGCCCGTTGCTGCACCGGCCGAGCCAGCTGCAGTCGATGCCGAGATCCCGGACAGCGAGGGCGTGTCTGACGACACCGCAGAAGCAGTTGAAGAAGCAGGCGTTGAGGTCGAGAGCGAGGCCGACGTGGCCGAAGCTCCCGCGGCCGAGGAAGCCGCTCCGGCACCGCGATCGGCGGCTGCCGTTGCCGCGGCTCGACAGAAGGTTGCCGCCGAAGAGGCCGATGCGGCCGCCGAGGTCGCAGCGGAACCAGAGGCTCCGGCGCCTCCAACCGAGGCAGACCTGCGTCGACGTGCGCAGGATCTCGCTGCCAAGCGGGTTGCCGACCTGGCGTCGCGGCGTCGCGCCCAGCTGGAAGCCGAGAAGCTCGAGGCTGAGCAGCGGGCCAAGGAAAAGGCAAAGGGCGAAAAGAAGAAGGAAAAGAAGGCCGGCAAGAAGGACGGCGACGGAGGAACGTCCGAGGAGTTCATCGGCTCGCGACGTCCACGTGTTGGCGGTCCATCGCGCGATGGTGGCGGAGACGACCGTGGTCGCCGCGGCGGCGGGCCTGCGCGTAAGCGGCGCGTCGTCATCGATTCCGGTGCTGCTCGTCGTGGCGGTGCTGCAGGTGGTCGCCGAGGTGGCGGTCGACGCGAACGACGCGGTGAGCGCGCAGCTGCCGCAGTGGTCGATCCGACGGTTCCCGTCCGTGAAAGAACTGGCCGATGCGCTCGGAATCAGCTCGACCGAAGTGATCAAGGTCCTGATGGGGTCGGGCGAGTTCGTCACGATCACCCAGAGCCTGACCGGTGACCAGATTGAACTAGTCGGGATCGAGCTGGATCCGCCGCGCGAGATCCTCGTCCGGACGGCTGCCGACGATGACGAGATCCCGGTGTTCGAAGACGCCGAGGAAGCACTGAAGCCGCGCGCTCCGGTAGTCACGATCATGGGTCACGTCG
>CAYNNW010000474.1:0-1950 GCA_964398435.1 uncultured Gaiellales bacterium
CCGCTGGCAGCTGTCGTGCCAGTGCGACTCGTCGAGGCCGTCGATGTCGTCGTGCTCTTTTTCGAGGTCTTCGATGTCGAGGATGACTCCGGACGCACAGCGACGACGACGGCCGCAAGCACCGCCGCCGCTGCGACAACCATCCACCAGTGACTCGTTCCGCCGTGCCGAAGGTTGTAGAAGTGCCGCGTCCAGGCGCCAAGCACCATCAGTGCAACCAGGATGATCCAGGCATGCGCGTGCCCTGTCAGGAAGCCGAAGTGACCGGCGAGCATCGTGATCAGTACCGGCAGCGTGAAGTAGTTGTTGTGCACCGAGCGTCGCTTTGCCGCAATACCCGGCGCCGGGTTCGGATCGCGCCCGGCTTCCTTGGCGCGGATCAGTTCCCAGTGCGCCGGGATGATGTTGAAGAACACATTGGCGGCCATGATCGTGCCGAGCATGGCGCCGACCTGAAGCCATGCCGCGCGAGGGCTGAAGAGCTCGCCCGTCCCCCAGGCAGCGACAGCTGTCCCGGCCACGATCAGTACTGCCAGCAACGCCTGCTGCTCCTTGAGGATGCGGCAGAGCACGTCGTAGATCAGCCAGGCGCCCAGCAGCAGTCCGGCGCTGATACCAACTGCGGTCCAGGGGCCGATATCGGCAACGGTTGGATCGATCAGATATGTGCGTGCGTCGAACCAGAACAGCACCACGAGCAGCGCGAAGCCAGACAGCCAGGTGACGTACGCCTCCCACTTGAACCATGCCAGGTGGTCGGGCAACTCGTTCGGCGTTACCTGATACTTCTGCACGTGGTAGAAGCCGCCACCGTGAACTTCCCACAATTCACCGCGAACGCCGGCATCCGTGTCGGCCGGATCCTTCGGTGTGCGGAGCGACTGATCCAGCAGCACGAAGTAGAACGATGAGCCAATCCATCCGATCGCCGCAATCACGTGCAGGAATCGGATCAGCAGATCCGCCCAGTCACGGATATATGGGTCGAGCCCCAGTGCAAACACAGTCATCTTCCACACCGACCTTCGCGTCGTACGCCATCGGTGATCCTACGCATCCGGCCGGCACGGCACGGCCGGCTCCCTGTTACGAGTCGGTGATCTGATCGTTGACTGCCGTCGGATACGCGTCGATGAACAGGCTTGCGTCCTCGAAATTCTGCGGCGGGGCGCCATCGTGTAGCGCGGCGGTCGAGACACCATGCAGTCGCTTGGGGTGGTCCTCCTCGGCAAGAATGCGAGCACGGTACGTGATCGTGCCCTTCGCAGTGCTGTGCACCGGGTTGTCGAGTTCGAGAACGAGCGAGGTCTGACGCTGTGGAGCACCCGGGGCGTGCTGAACGAGAACCGCATTGGGCGGGTCGTCCTCAAAGATTCGTGTCCATGACGCGTGGAACTTCGCCGTCGGGAGGATCTGCACTTCCCGCTGTGGCCGATCTGCGAACGCGATCATGCGATCGTCAACACCTTGCAGTGAAAGCTTGTACATGCCGCCGCCCGAATCAGCGAGGGATCCCGTGTCTGCAGTGAGGGCAAACAGCCATGTGATCTTGTTGGCGGAATCGCGATTCGACCGGGACGCACCTCGGCCCTGCCCCTTGGACGACGCACCGGACTTCTCGGCGGACTCGCTACCGCACCCGGCTGCCAGTACCAGTGCCGCTGCCATGCATCCGCACCAGCGAATCGCTCGACCACTTGCCATCTTCCGCGCCCCCCGGGCCTCTTCGTTAACCGTCCAGTGCGTCGCGGCCTGTTCTCGGCGTGCAACGTGATGCCTCATACCCCGATGGCCGAATTGTCAACGGGAATCGCCATTGCTCCTCGCTTGAGAGAATCTCCGTATGCCTGTGTTCCTCTTGTCCGCTCTGCATCGGATCCAGCGACTGTGGTGGCGAGTGCGCCGCCCAACGACGATTGGCGTACGAGTGGTGCTGTCTGAGGGTGGTCG
>CAYNNW010000475.1:0-1944 GCA_964398435.1 uncultured Gaiellales bacterium
TGGGCTCGTCGGCCAGAATGACCGGCGGCCGGTTCGCCAGGGCGCGCGCGATCGCGACGCGCTGCTGTTCACCGCCCGACAGCTCCGAAGGCTGTGCGCCGGCGCGGTGGTCCACGTCCAGAGCCTTCAGCAGTTCGCGGGCGCGTGTCCTGGCCTCGGCATTCGGCCGCCCCGCCAGCATCGGCAGCAGGGCCACGTTGTCGGTCACGTCGAGGAACGGGATCAGGTAGGGCGCCTGGAAGACGAAGCCGATGCTGTCGCGCCGCAGCGCGCGCAGGTCGTGGATCTTCCAGCCCTCGTCGTAGATGGTGTCGCCGCCCAGCACCATCTTGCCGCCGCTCGGCTCGATCACCGCACCCAGGCATTTCAGCAGCGTGCTCTTGCCCGAGCCCGAGGGCCCGATCAGGCCCACCACTTCGCCGGGCGCCACGACCATGTTGACGTCCTTCAGCGCATCGACCGCGGTGTCGCCCTCGCCGTAGCGCTTGCGCAGGCCTTCGATGCGGATGCCGAGCTCGGCCATCTCAGCCTCCAATGGCGGCGGCCGGATCGACCTTCAGCGCGACGCGGATCGCCAGCGTGCTGGCCAGCGCGCAGATCAGCGTCACCGCCAGCAGGCCGCGCAGCGCGTCGCCCGGTTCGAGCAGCACGTACTTGGGGAAGATCGGCGCCCAGATCGTCGCGGCCACCTTGCCCACCACGAAGCCGATCAGCCCCAGGCCCAGCGCCTGCTGCAGGATCATTCCGGCGATGGTGCGGTTGCGCGTGCCGATCAGCTTGAGCACCGCGATCTCGCGGATCTTGCCCAGCGTCATCGTGTAGATGATGAAGGCGACGATGGCCGCGCTGACGATGGCCAGGATCACCAGGAACATGCCGATCTGCTTGGCCGACGTGGCGATCAGCTTCGCCACGAGGATCTCTTCCATCTGCTCCCGCGTGAAGGCTTCCAGGTGCTTCCAGCGGCGCACCGGTTCGGCCACGGTCTCGGCGTCGGCGTCGGGCTGCACCTGCACGAGGATGGCGTTCACATTGCGATTGTTGGCCTGCGACGCCTGGATCGCCTCCAGCAGCCCCGGTACGCCCGGGCGGTTGAGGCTCGGGTTGGCCGCGGTGCGGGCGCGCTCGTTGACGATGGCGTCGTTGTCCTTGAGGAACTGGGCTTCCTGAGCGTCCTTCAGCGGAATGAAGACCATCGGGTCGCCCCCCGACGACACCATGCGCCGCGTCAGTCCGACGACCGTGTAGTCGTGGCGGCGGATGCGGATGCGTTCGCCCAGGGTAAAGCCCGTGCGCATGTCGGCCACGGCTTCGAAATGGCTGCGCGTGATATGCCGGCCGGCGACCAGGTAGCCCGGCTCGCCCGGCTGGCCGGGCTCGAAACCAACCACCATTGCGCGCACGTCGTCATCGCCGCCGCCGGCCGGCGCCGCGCCGCTGACCCAGGCCCGCCGCACCTGCATCGTCAGGTAGGTCACGTTGGCGGCGCGCGCCACGCCGGGCAGCCCTAGCACGCTACGCACGGCGTCGTCGCGCAGGCTCGACGATTCGGCGTAGGGGCCCTGCGTGTCCTGCTGCACCACCCACAGGTCGGCGCCGCTGTTGTTGAGCAGTGCCCGTGCGTCGTCCACCATGCCGCGGTACACCCCCGCCATGGTCAGAGTCACGCCGATCAGCAAGCCCAGGCCGATGCCGGTCAGCACGAACTTGCTCCAGGAGTGCAGGATGTCCCTGCCGGCCAGGCTGATCACGGCTGCCGCCCTGCGAGTGCGTCGACCACGGTGATGCGGCTGCGCTCGCCGAGTTCCTTCTCGCTGTGCACGACGACGGTCGTGCCGGGCTGCACGCCGTCGAGCACCTGGACCTGACCACTCAGGCTCATCTGACCGATCCGCACGGGTGCGAAGCGCAAGGTGCCGGCGTCGATCACCCATACCCCGGTCT
>CAYNNW010000476.1:0-227 GCA_964398435.1 uncultured Gaiellales bacterium
GCCACCTTCCGGATGCTGGCGGCCCACGTAAAGCTCTCTGCGTCAGAGGTGCGCAAGGGCACGCATGAGTTGGAAGCACTCGGCATCCTGGTGGCTCTGGCACGTGGAACCACCTCGGCCAGCGCTTACTACCTCAACGTCCCGCTGCTTCTCAACCTGCTTGCCGAATCACTGCCACTCTCTTCGAGGACACGTGCCATACCGTGGCTGGGAGGCGAAATGCCACT
>CAYNNW010000476.1:237-1943 GCA_964398435.1 uncultured Gaiellales bacterium
GTACTCGTTCCCCTCCTTCCCCCTTATCCCACTAGCTATGTTCTGTATGGGCATACATTGAGACTTACGAGTGGTTTGAGAGGCGTCGACCGGGGATTCGTGAAGCTCCTAGCCGCTGGCGTGGGCAATGTCGGTGACCTTCGACGCCAAACCGGATCTGGCAAGGCCACAACGCAACGAAAGCTCGCACGCCTTGTCCATCTTGGGCTTGCCGAACGGGTCGAGCGCGGCGTCTACGCGCTGGTACCCAACTTCGATGAGGCGCTGGTAGGCGCTCGGATCGCAACCGGCGAAGATGCGCGTCAACAGCTGCGGCAGGAGCAATACCGCCGCGAGGTGGATGCGTTCCAGCGAGCGCGTCTCACGTGGCGACCGCCGAGCACGCTTTCGTTCCCCCCGACGCGAGGGCGCATCACGACGGACCAGGTCCGGCGCGTCAACACCGTCGAGGAAGGTGGCGGTCAGTGAGCACCCGTGTTTCGAGCATCGGTCGCGCACCACCCTAGCGCCCCTCGCCATCCCCTCCATGCCATTTTCGTTCGTTCGCGGCCGAGTGGCGAAGCCATGCCAACTTTCAGGAGCAACCTCATGACCGAAACCGGACAAGCCAAGCATCAGGCCATCATCAACAAGCTCGACGAGGACGGGCTCAACCTGCTCATGCACAACCGGTGCGACAATCTCCCCCGGCGCGCGTGGCCGACACATCGATTCCAGGCGCTGGTCGCTGCACTGCTGCTCGCCGGTGCGAATGAGCGCGATTGCCACGAGATCCTTATGAATGAGGACCACGCCGGTGGCCTGTTCTACCGACAGCTCGTGGCAAACAGTCGGCGTGCAGGCCGTGCGGAACTTCGCGCGACCCGCACCTGGGCACTGCAGATCATCTTGTCCGAGCTTGCACGCCGCGAGCTGGAGCTCGACGTTCCAATGTCACCAGTTGGTGACATCAACATCGGGGAGGGCGACGATGACTAGATACGGTTCGGCCATCATCGACCTGCCGTTGTCCTACTCCAACAGCGGCCGCAAGTCCTCGGCATCACAGAAGTACCCGACGATGTCGATGTCCGAGTTCGAGACACTTCCCGTCGACGACCTCATGCACGAGACAGATGCGGTCATCGCCCTTTGGCGGACTGCCACACACGGAGAGGAGCTATACCGACTACTTCGTATCTGGAACTTTGAACCGGTCACGGAGATGTATTGGGTGAAGATCACTGGACAACCCATCGTAGGCGACACGACCGTTCGCTTCAGGCCTCAGTACGGAATCGGCTACTGGTTTCGCGGCTGCGTCGAGCCAATCATCATCGCCCGACGTCCTGGCGGTCGCGCACATCGGTCACAGTTCGTCGGTTTGCTGTCGCAGAACGCAGCGCACAGTCGCAAGCCCGACTCGCTGCACGAGTACGTCGAGAGTGCACTGCCCGGGCCGTACCTCGAACTGTTCGCCCGTCGACCGCGACCCGGGTGGACATGCCTGGGCAACGAAATCGACGGCCTCGACATCGGTACGAGCGTGCAGAAGCTGATCGATGGACGCGCCTGAAGGCAATCCGCGGTCCGGCTCCACGTGGCTTGGGCTCCCCGAGTTATCTCGCACCCTCGGCCTCGACCCTCGCACCGTGGAGCCCCTCCTCGGCCAGCTCGGCTACAAGCCGGTGCTCGGCACGAAGCGCAAGCGGTACGTCCTGCCGCCC
>CAYNNW010000477.1:0-1939 GCA_964398435.1 uncultured Gaiellales bacterium
GCCGGCCTGTCACGCCGGAGGTCGCGGGTTCGAGTCCCGTCGCTCCCGCCTCAAAGCCTCCCGCTGGGAGGCTTTTTTCGTCGGGTCACGCGCTATTCGCGCGTGTGCTGTTTCGGTCGGCATCGCGATTTCGAGCACGCTCGACCGCGCTGCCGACCTCGCCAGCGGCTCCGGTCCTCGTTCACCTCGCTCGTTCGGGCATCGGGATGGTTGTGGCTCGCTGCGCGAGAGTGGGAGCATGCCGTGCGGTCCCGGCGAGCGAGCTCGCGGACCGTCCGCCACGCTCCGTGGCACTTCGTGCCGCCACAACCCGCCCGACGCCACTCACTCCGCTCGGCGGTCGAGTTGCCGCAAACACCTACGTGGGTGTTAGGAGCTTGTATCCGTGTGCGGTCGGTGCAATGAACCTGCCATCTGGGAGGCCTCGGAGATATCCGTCCACACCGATGAGATGAATCGATCGCCCAGCGGCCTGGCATCAGCACAACTGGCGGTGTGCATATAGTCCGGGGATGGATGTAACCGGACGATCAGCGCCACGCCGCCCGTTGATTGCGTGGCTCTGTGCCATCGTTGCGTCGCCGTTCTATTGGTGGTACTGGTACGGATCCCTGGTACGTGACATGCGGGAGGCCGCCCGTTCCCAGGGTGTGTCGAAGCTTGGGCCGGCACCGGTCATTGCTGTGCTCATGACGAGCATTGGTTCATGCTTCGTCGTGCCAATGATCGTGTCACTCATTCAGACCGGTCGGCTCATCGCAAGTGCGCAGCACGCTTACGATGAAGAGCGGCGGTATCGTCTGTGGGTTGCTCCGGTCGTGATGGGTGTTGGCTACCTGGTTGCAGTGGCTGCGCCGATTCTGGACGGAGGAGGTGCGGTTTTGGTGTACCTCATCGGCCTTGTAGTCCTGAATCTGCCTGTATACATCCTTCAGTCGCATGCCAATTCCGTGCTGGCAGGTCGACGGGATTTTGTGAGGCGGCCGGCCGGAGTAACGCTTGGCATCGTCGCGGTCCCTGCAATTGTATGGACGACCTGTGTGCTTCCCCTGTCCGTCCTTGGGGGTTCAGGTCAACTGAAGGCGTATCGCATCCCGGCCGGTGGCATGGAGCCGTCATTGCAGTGCGGGGATCGATTCATTGCAGAGCGATTAACCAATCGCAGTGATCATCCACGCCGCGGAGACGTTGTCGTATTCCGCGCACCGGTAGGCAAGCACCTGGTCGGGCCACGGGCTAGGCAGATCAAATGGAGCGACGAATCGTTTGTGAAGCGAGTAGTCGGGCTTCCGGGTGACCGAGTAGCGGTCAGGAATCATCGCGCGATCGTCAACGGCAGGAAACTCAGGGAACCGTACGTGTTATCCAGTCGCGGCACGTATGGCGAGATGGCCGAGATGAAGGAGACGATGGTGCCATCGGGGAACTACTTCGTGCTTGGTGATCACCGTGACAAGTCGATGGATAGTCGACATTTCGGCTTCATTCCGCGGTCCGTTGTCGTTGGACGCGCTGTCCATATCTATTGGCCACCGAACCGCGCTGGGGTACCTACGAAGATTGCCAACCGGTATTCCATTCAGGGTGGATTTGACCCGTCATGCATGAAGTTCGTGCTGAATCAGTGAACTTGTGCGCATCTTGCAGCGGCAACCGCTGGCCTGTGTCAAACGACATACAGGCATGACAACGATGGCAAATGTTGAGGGCGCTGCGCCATTCTTGCCTGACAGCGTGCGTGGCCGCGTGGTTGCACTGGCTGGTGCGGTGTCGTTTTTGCTGCTCATCGCCTCATTGAAGTGGGCGCACCACTGGGGCCTTGTGGCAGACACGCTGGTGTTTGCCTGGGCGATGACGACGCTATTCACCGTGGTTATGGGAGTTTGGACGCTGCGATCGCGCCGACCTTGAGTGCACGGCCGTTGGTCGTTCCGCTTGG
>CAYNNW010000478.1:0-1916 GCA_964398435.1 uncultured Gaiellales bacterium
GTCGAGTGCAGACTTCGCTTCGGTCGCCGATGCAAAACTCTTGCAGGGAATGTCCTCACGCGCCAATGCCTTTTCGAGCACCCAGCGGATGGAACGGTCGTCATCTACTATCCAGACGGGATTCATGTCAGTCACACGCACAAAAGTGAAACAGGCCAAAGGGGCGATCGAGGGTCAGGCCGGCACAGGCCGGGGGCGACGCACCAAGACGGTGCGTTGCACGATTTTGCATCAGCCGTCCCCTTCCCGGGCAATCGGCAGGTACACCGTGAAACAGGTTCGGCCCGGGCGCGAATCGACATCGATGGCGCCCTGGTGCTGTTCGATGAAGCTCTGGGCCAGCGACAGGCCGAGGCCGCTGCCGTTCTCGCGGCCGGAGACCAGCGGGTAGAAGATCTTGTCGCGGATCTTGTCGGGGATGCCGGGGCCGTTGTCGATGATCTGCAATTGCAGTGCCAGCTTGAACCGGCGCTTCGACAAGGTGATCTGCCGGGCGGCCCGGGTACGCAGCACGATCTCGCCGACGCCGCGCAGCGCCTGGGCCGCGTTGCGCACGATGTTGAGGATGGCCTGGATGAGCTGCTCCCGGTCGCCGGTGATGTAGGGCAGGCTGGTGTCGTAGTCGCGGCGCACCTCGATGGCCGGAAATTCGGCCAGGGTGAGGCGGCGCACCCGCTCCAGCACGTCGTGCAGGTTGAGCTGGGTGGGCTGCATCATCCGGTGGGAGGTGAGCAGGCGGTTCATCAGCTCCTGCAGGCGGTCCGCCTCGGCGATGATGACCTGGGTGTATTCGCGCAGCTGGGGGTCGTCAAGCTCGCGCTCGAGCAACTGCGCCGAACCGCGGATGCCGCCCAGCGGGTTCTTGATCTCGTGGGCGAGGTTGCGGATCAGCTCCCGGTTGGCCTGCTGCTGGTGGGCCAGCTGCTCTTCCCGCGCCACCTTGAGGTGCGCGTCCATCGGGCGGAATTCGAGCAGCAGGCGGGCTTCGGCACATTCGACAGGCGTGACCGTGCAATCCAGGTGCAGCGGCTCCAGGCCGGGGCGGACGACGGTGAGGTTATGGCCGGTGTAGCTCCAGTTGTCCCGGAGCACGTTGTTGAGCGCACTGCCCAATCCGGCAGGGTCGCCAAGCAGACGGTGCAGGGCGTAACCGATGATCTTGCGGCTGCTCACCGCAAACAGGTTTTCCGCACCGGGGTTGAGGTATCGGACGACCAGCTGGTCGTCCACCAGCACGACTGCCGATGAGAGCAGTTCGAGGCCGGCGAAGGCGGAAATCGTGGATTCGGGCTGGTCGTTTTGCATAAGAACACCTATGCAAGAAGCAGACCACTTCAGGGACGGCAGCGGCGGACGCCCCCGAAACCCGGTCAACGCAAGTTGCTGATCTCGCGCCGGAGGGCTTCGATGTTGCGCTCGTGGAGCTGGACCTTGTCCTTGTAGGGCTGCACGCGGTCAAGAACCTTCTGGTAGTTACGCTCGTTGCCGTAGCGGACCGATTCCTGCTCTTCGAGTTCCTTGCGGGCAGCCTCAAGACTCTTCTGCTCGGTGCTGAGTTCTTCCTCGAGGATGCGCCGGCGGTCGGTGTCCCGCGCCTTCTGGGTGCCGGAGTCGACCCGCGGGAAACCCCCGCCGCCAGACGATGCACCACTCTGGGGCGCAGGCACGCCTGCGGGGCGCGCAACCGGTGCGCTGCCGGGCACCGACGAGACGGCCTGATCCCGCGACAGGGTGTTGCAGCCTTTGCCAGAGGGCTTGTTGTTGGTGTAAGTGACGTGACCGGCCTCATCGACGCACTTGTAGAGGTCCGCCACAGCCAGCGGCGAGCACAGGAGAGAGGCCAGCAACAGGGAGATTCGTGGATTCATGGTGGTCGATCCGGACAGCGGGTCACGACAAGTGTAGTGGCGGGGCGG
>CAYNNW010000479.1:0-1909 GCA_964398435.1 uncultured Gaiellales bacterium
CGGCGCCCCGCGCTCCTCCTCACTGTTTCCTGCACGTTGCTCCACGCCGCGCAGGACCCGCGCTTCGTGGTGAGCCATTACGGCCCTGAGCATGGCCTGAGCAACCGCCATGTGCTCTCCTTGGTACAGGATCGCACGGGTTTCATGTGGGTGGGCACGGTATCGGGCCTTGATCGCTTCGATGGCCATGCTTACCGCAATTGGAGCGTGAGTGACGGACTCACGCAGGGCCGAACGGACTTGCTGCGCCGCGACGCGCAAGGACGCATCTGGGCCATTTCCACCGACGATAAGGAGGACGTCATCAGCATCGACATCCTGGACCCCGCGACCGGGCAACTGCTGCCTCTCGCGAAGCGCCACGCGCAGCTTCCTTTCGACCCGGCCACGGTGAAGCGCATCGCGCCGCAGCGCGACGATGAGGTCGTCGTCCTGGGCACGGCGGCACCCGCGCAGTGCATCCGCTTCGACGGCAGAGCGTTCATCGTGCATCGCCTGGACGGTGACCGATTCGAGCCCTTGGGGCACGACCGTACCGGCAACGTGATCGGCCATCTGACCAAAGGCACCGGGCAGCGCATCGTCCGGGTCTCCGTCGAAGGCGATGTGCGCACGGCGATCGATCTGGCACCGGGCACCAAGGTGCTGCCGCTCGTTACTGGACGGACCGCCGTTGGAGCCCTCTTCCGTTGCGAGCATCCCGATGGCGGCGTGCGCTACTTCGACACGTTCTCAGAGATCATCATGGGGGGCGTTCCGCTTTCCACAGGGCCCGTGGCCGGCACCGATCCCGTGCAGCGACCGCTCAACATCACGCCCCTGGCTTCGCGCGGCATGCAGGTGCGCGATGCGTGCATCGTGAACGAGGCTGGCGAGCTCCTCTTCGACCTGACCCGACAGCACCCTGAAGTGAAGCAGCGCGTGAAGGCCTGCTGGGTTGACCGTGCCGGCATGCCTTGGCTGGGAACCGAATTCGGCTTGTTCCGGATCGACATCCGTGGCGACCACTTCGTGCGGTTGCATCATGACGAGGAAGCGGAAGGCGGCGTTGGTACGCTTTGCCGCGGCATGGCCTGGCATGATGGACTGCTCTATCTCGCCAGTGAATGGCATGGCGGCTTCGTCATCGACCCGGCCACCGATAGCGCCGAAGCCATTCCAGGCAGTCCATTCCTGTTCGGATTGCATGTGAGCGCCGATGGCACCGTGTGGCGCGGAGGGCGTGGAAGCGTGGAATGGAGCAGGATGGGCGAACCGGTGCAGCGCGTCGTATTGGATGACAACATCTGGAGCCTGCTCCGCGTGGATGAAGGCCTGGTGCTTCTCGGCGGGCTCAAGGGCCTGTGGTGGCTCGATCCCGTCAATCGGACCATTCGGAAGCATATCGATCCCGCACATCCCGAAATGGGCCAGGCCCATATCCTGCAGTTGCGACGCTTGACCGATGGCCGCATCGAAGCCGTGGGTTCGAAAGGGCTCTATCGGCTCACGGCCGATGGTCAGGTGATGCAGCGCCTGTGGAGCGGCGCCGAAGGGAATGATCGAATCCCCTATGAGGATCTGCATCATGCGCACACGGATGAAGAAGGCGTGATGTGGCTGTCAACGCGCGGTGCCGGGCTGCACCGCTTCGATCCCGCCACCGGCGAATGCCAGCAGTTCGCCATGCGCAATGGCTTCCCCAACAACATGGTCTATGCCGCATACCCCGACTCGCACCAGCAGCTCTGGTTGCCCACCGATGGAGGCATCGTGCGCTTCGACACGCGCACGGGTCAATCGGCCGTGTTCACACAGGCCGATGGATTGGCCAATGATGAATTCAATCGACTCGCGCATGCGCAGGCGAACGATGGCATGCTCTATTTCGGCGGGCTGAACGGCATCAGCGCATTCCACCCTGATCGCT
>CAYNNW010000480.1:0-1907 GCA_964398435.1 uncultured Gaiellales bacterium
CCTCGCCGTCGAACACCACGCCAACCTCGCGCGACTGCCGCCCTGCAGAGCCGCTCAGTACCCGGTCATCCAGAAACAACGAGCCGATCAGTGTTCTGCGCGCGTTTTGAACAACCGTGCCGTGCAGTTCGACAGCTTCGCGCGCGGCATCACGGCGATCGATCAGGTGGACGCCCACGCCGGCATCGCGCATCATACGTCGTTGCGCCTTAGGCAGGCTGTGCGTGTACAGGTCAACAGCTGCGCCTTCGCGACTTCGTCTGGCAAGCAGCTCGGCGAGCGGTGCCGAGTCGAACTCCTTGGTCAGAATTCGCAGCGAGTCGTCTTCGCGAATCAGCGCCTCAACCGCCTCGCTGGCATGGCGCACGCCAAGATACGGCTCATTGACCACGACTCCTGCGCGGGCGGCGGCGAGGAAATCTGCCCGCGGTGGTGTTGAGCCATCGAGCCGGGTCAGTGAGGCCAGCAGCTGCGCGGGTCGCCCGGAAAACTCAAATCCGATCTCGTGTCGATCGACGGCCCCTTTGTCGGCGATGTCAGTCGCAATCAGTGCCCGCCGCCCACCGTCGGAATACATTGTCTTACCGTGCTGCTTGTAGGGCTCTACGCCATAACTGAACAGCTCATCGACCCCGCCTTCTTCCAGCGTGCGCAGTGCACGTTGTGGCAACGATGGGCCGTCGTGGAGCACCGTCAGGTCAATGGAGTCGTGGAGGCCACTGACAATCGAATCCAGTGCGTGCCTGTCGTCGACGCGAAACAGATCAACGTGCAGCGCGTGGCGCGCATCAGCAGCTATATCGCGGGACGCTGCGCGAAGTGCTTCAGTTCCTGCGTGCACGCGCCCACGTGAGATCGATCCGATCTCCACGACGGCAGTGTGCAGTGCCCCGACTGGTCCCACACCGGAATGTCGATGGGACCTGTCGGGCGGTTACAGTGGGACCTCGCGACTCTCCCGGCAGCAGCCCAGGATTCAACGAACCCACACGGGTGCCGGTTCCGGGTGCTCGTCCCGAAGACGATCCTGCATCAGCTGCTCAGCCAATCGTGGCACCGCTGACGGCGGCATCGGTGGGAGCGGCTGCGGATTCAATCGACAGTCGCTGTGCTCAGGCCGTCCGTTCGTACTCTCGTGTGGGTGGCCGTCTGCATCGCTGCCACTGGTTGTTTCACGTGCGTGCCTGTCACAGCACTTTGTGAATGTCGGGTACATGGATCGGCCAATGAGCATGGTTCGAGTTGTCTCCTGAGCGTTGACTGAGGTGAGTGGCGACGGCGGGTTAATCCATCAAGCAGCTATTGCGACGCGGCCGCCACATATCGCTGGAAGGCCTCGATCTGATCGGGATCGGTGTCAGCGGCGTGCTGGTACCAGGCCGCAAACGACACGGCGCCCGCAAAGCGGTCGGTCACCGTACTCGTGGTTTCGGGTCGACTTCCCTGTTGGGTCGACGACACGAATGCACTGTTCGCGTCCGAGTTGATCTGATCAACGCGGGCCCTCACATCATCTGGGAGTGCGTCGTACCACTGTTCATACGCCTGGAGTTGTTGCTCGGGTGTCATGTTCGAATACAGCCACCCTGCGTTATTTCCAGCAACGAGTGTTGGCGAGGTCAGCGATGAGGCAATGTGTTGGGTCTCGCCCGTGTCAGGAAAAAACTGGGCTCCATCAGAGTAGCTGACGTACCCTGGCCCGCCTGACGCGCCAAAACCATTCTCGGCCGCGGCAGCGAGCAAGTCCGTAGCATGACTGGCGTCACTCGGGCCAGTCGCGGGATCGTCTGCGCCGGCCGGCGTGTCGCCAGAGTCAGTGAGTGATCCCGCTCCAGCAGTTCCCTCGAGCAGTGCTGCTGCCCCGGCCCGCGTGATCACGATACCGTCGGTGGCGCCTTCGGTGGCCC
>CAYNNW010000481.1:0-356 GCA_964398435.1 uncultured Gaiellales bacterium
CCTTCCACACCATGATAGCTCCACCCGTGGTTCCCGCCGCCAGGTACTGACCATCGGCAGAGAGGGCTACGGCGGTCACCATAGGACTGTCCTCCCCTGGTGCCAGGAGTCCAGTACACGTGTCGTTCAACCACAAGCACAGAGTTCCATCAGCTAAGCCGGCGGCAACGACGACGAGAGTGCCTTCGGCCGCCACGGCGAGCGCTGTGAGCCGCCCCTCGCCTTTGAGGAGTTGCAGCGGGCTTGACTCCGACGTCCAAACATTGATA
This sequence comes from uncultured Gaiellales bacterium, assembly GCA_964398435.1. GTDB lineage: Bacteria > Actinomycetota > Thermoleophilia > Gaiellales > SKUG01 > CAYNNW01. The sequence goes on from CAYNNW010000481.1 coordinate 270, forward strand.
TAGGCGCCCCAGCCTCCCGAAGCTAAGCATCGGCCATCCGGAGTCACTGCGAGAATGCTCAACCCAGTCATCATAAGATAGCGCGTT
>CAYNNW010000481.1:366-1902 GCA_964398435.1 uncultured Gaiellales bacterium
CCATGCTCCGCGATGTCGGGCGATGACGCATCAGGCACCCCATCCATCACCGACCACGGGACCCGCTCAATCGTGCCCGACGCTGATCCAACAATGGCCTGCTCTTTGGAAGGATTGAGCGCGGCGCACTGCGCCCGACTGCCGACGATAGCGTGGACAAGCATCAAGGTGCGCATGTCCCAAATCTTCACGTCCTCCAGCGCAGTTGCGAGGTACCGGCCGCATGGGCTGAATACCGCTCGCTCAAGCTCATGATGTCCGCAGTTAGGCAGTGGTACAGTGGTACCCGATGCCAGATCCCACAGACCACCGTCTCCAAGAACAATGTATCGTTCATCTGGACTTATAGACGGCGCGTTGCGCTCTGTGGCATGCTCGTTCAACCTGCGAAGCCTCCCTCGTGAGACGTCCAAAAGCAGAGTACCCGCACCGTACACTGGATCCTTGACATGCACGGGGCTACTCTTCTGCGCGACCAATATGTGGCGACCCGAATGGCTCAGCGTGGCGCGCGTCGGAACCGCAGTCACGGACTGCCAGCGCGTCGAGCTGGAGGCTACATCGAAGAGCCGAAGCACACCGTAGAAATCGGCGCACGCCAGATATCTTCCATTATGGCTATACGCGAGTCCGGGGGGTAGACACGACGCCGACAGTTCACGAACGTCTTCACCACCTCGCGTGGTATCCCAGATCACGAGGCGCGACTCGCAAATGGCCGCCACGTGCGAGCCTTCGGGACTGACGACCGCCGCTGAGCACAATTGACGAAAGGACGGCGCTGTAGACTCCGCAATACAGTCTCGATTTCGGATTGTAGCAATGCCGAGGCCGGTGCTAGAGGTGTAGATCACCACCAGCCGCCCGCCAAATAGGACAGAGATATGGTGCACTTGGTCCCAAGGTTGTGACCGTCGCCATGACACTCGCGGGTGGCGTACCTTGCGTGCCAAGTGAAGCCTTCCGAGCGACCATTCAAACACGTCACTACTGTAGTTGTCCGCTCCATAGGCCATCTTGCCGTCGAGACTGAACGTTATTCGGGGGAACGAGGTGTTACTGCGAGATGTTTTGGGGATGCGTAGTACGTGGTTCAGTGTGCCGCAATTGAAGTCCCAGAGCTGGGCGTCGCGATGCGTTACAATCGCAACCGTTGTGTTGTCCGTCATGAACTGAATGTCAGCGATGGCGGCGCTGACCTGCATTGTTCCAATGCGCTCTCCAGTCGCAACATCCCACAACTGCACACGGCTCGACCCGCCGGCCGCGATAATCTCTCCATCGGTGCTGAACCGAATCGCCGAAAGGTCGCCATATGGCAGCGAGGGGAACGGCAGCGAGCGGACAAGGCGTCCGTCCGCGACCTGCCAGACTTTCACGGAACGCTTTCCGGCTGTCGCGATCAGGTCGTCGTCTGGACTGAATGCAACGCGCCGGATCGCGCTTGAGTGTCCCACCTGTGGCACGAGCTCTGGGATAGAGGCGCCCGCATGGTTGCTCAGCGGATGTTCAAGCGTGACGGTCGAGCGCCCCGGT
>CAYNNW010000482.1:0-1888 GCA_964398435.1 uncultured Gaiellales bacterium
CGCGTTTCAGACGGCGACCCATGCAGCAGCGGCCTCAACGGCAAGCTGAGGCAGCGCTGGGCTAACCGAGCGCTGCGGGGGGCACTGGAGGTTGATCCGGTCCCGCCGATGCAGGCGGTGCTGGCGGACCGTCGGGCGGCGTGGATCCAGCCGGTGGCTGTGATCCATCGGGGGGCTGCGACCCGTCGGGGGGCGTGGACCCATTCGGTGGTTGCGACCCGTCGGGCGGCTGTGAACCGTCAGGCGGCTGGGACCCGTCGGGCGGCTTCGACCCGTCAGGCGGACGTCCCGCGGTCTTCTCGCGAAGCTGCGCTGCGAGCCCTTCGACGTTGCCCGGCCGTCCGGAAACATCCGTAATCCGGTCGGCAAGCCAGCGGACGTCGTCCATCTCTTCCAGCTTCCACTTGCCGGCAATCGCCTGTCCAAGTGCGACCGGAACATACTCAAGGTCAAAGTCCTGAAGCACGCTCGTCGCCTGCTGTCGCGCAGCTGCGTCGTCCGGATCCAGACCACCCAACCGGAGCAGTCCAGACACCGCCCGTACGCTGTCGCCGGCAGGGCCGCGACTCACTTCAGATCGCAACGCATCGGCAACTTCGCCAAGCTTTGTCGTGTCAAATGCCCGCAATCCGAGCTTTCCGGCGTTGTCCTCGATCGCACCCTTCCAGGTCGAGAGGATCTCCTGTGTACCGGTATCCAGCCATCCATACAGCTGACCAGCGGCAGGGTTCGCCGGCGTCGTGGCACGCTCAAGCTCGCGGCCGACCTGGTACGCCATGACGGCGACATCCTGTGCGGGGAGCGTCTCGCCCTTCCACGACTTCTCAAAGACACCGAGCGCGCCAGGCGACAGGTGCAGGTGCCCCGACTCCCAGGTTGCCGCCCGCGAAACGTTTTCGCTCTCCATGGCCGAGGCGATGTTGAGCGTCATCCGCTGGGCGTCCGCCGGACTCGCCGTATCAAGCGCGCCGGGGTCACTCTCCATCGCGACAAGCACGCGACCACCCAGCTGGCTGTACTGGTCGGGCGAGAATCGAACGCTTCCCAACTGGACCGAACCGGACCGAGAGTTCGCAATCGCTTCAACCCCGGTCAGCGTCTTTGCAATCCCTTCGCCCAGCGGACCCTTCGCGGCTTCTGCCGCGGCCGGCGTCATCGGCACGAGCTGCGGCTGACCGTCCTCGCCACGACCGAAGCCGAAGGCGAGCTGTCGCTCGGCCAGCGCTGCAAGCGTGGTTCGACCCCCCTGGCCATCGGGCATCGGGGTGGCGCGGATCGCTGCTTGAACGATCGGTTGGTAGTACAGCGGTGCTGCGGGCATACCGAGACTGTCGCCTGTTCGAGTGGTGTTGGAGTGGCCGGGTCGACGTGGTGGCCGCTACTGCGCGGCGGCCTGGCCGCCCGCGGCAGCCTCGCTGAGGTCCGCTGCGTCGTCACGAAGCAGGTGGCGACCCGCCCAGAAGTACTCGATGCCACTGGCGACGGTCAGCGCCACTGCGACCACGATCAGCACCAGGTCCACGGTGCGGCTGACCTCGTCGAGGATCAGCGCGATGATCAGTGCCACCTGTGACACCGTCTTCAGCTTGCCGAGCGCATTTGCGCTGATGACTTCGCCCTTGTTCGAGGCGATCAGGCGCAGTCCGGTTACTGCGAATTCGCGGCTGAGAATCAACACCACGATCCAGGCATCGATCGCGTTGGCCTGAACCAGGCTGACGAGCGCGGCGGTCACCAGCAGCTTGTCCGCCAGTGGATCCAGAAAGATCCCCATCGCGGTGACCTGATTGGGAGATCGAGCGAGATATCCGTCAAGGCCGTCTGTCATCGCCGCAAGTGAAAACAGCACGAGCGCTATTGTGATTTTCTGTTTCAATATTCGTAAATG
>CAYNNW010000483.1:0-509 GCA_964398435.1 uncultured Gaiellales bacterium
GCCAGGAAGACCCATTCCTGACTCAGTTTGCCACGGTGGATGAGGCTGACCCAGGTGACCGGCGGGTGCAGCTGCGGGTCGTGAACAACGCCGTGTCGCGGGACCGGTATCGGTACGACGGCATCGACACGGAACTCCGACGATTGCTCGACGAGTTCCCGCCCGATGTCGTGCACGTGAATCACGTGTCCCATCTGTCAACGACGCTGCTGAAGACGATCCGAGAGCGTGGTTTGCCCTTGGTCTACACCCTGCACGACTTCTGGCTGATGTGCCCGCGGGGTCAGTTCATCCAGCGTTCCGCGGAGAGCGGCCAGGAGCCCTTCCCGCTGTGCGATGGGCAGGAACACCGCAAGTGCGCGGAGCGGTGCTATTCGCTCTACTTCTCCGGCGCGGCCGAGCACTACCAGGCGGATGCGGATCGGTGGGCGGCATGGGTTGAAGAGCGGATGCGCAATGTCCGTGAGATGGCCGCGCCACAAATGCAGTTCGTTCAACGGTGGCAGCGC
>CAYNNW010000483.1:519-1880 GCA_964398435.1 uncultured Gaiellales bacterium
ATCGCTTCATCGCACCATCTCGTCATCTTCTCGGCAGGTTCCGTGACAACTTCGGCCTGCCCGCGAGCAAGCTCACCTTTCTTGATTACGGGTTCGACATTGGGCGCTTATCCGGTAGAACGCGCGTGCCCGAAGGTCGACCCGTGCTCGGGTACATCGGCACGCATATTCCTTCAAAGGGCATCCACCACCTGATCGACGCGTTCTCCCAGTTGCAGGGTGAGCCGCTGCTTCGCATCTGGGGACGGCCGCGCGACCCGTACACGGGTTCCCTGCGCCGCATCGCGTCAAGCCTACCGAACCGAGCGGGGGACCGCATCGAATGGATGGGCGAGTACCAGAACGAGCGGATCGTGGCCGACGTGTTCAATCGGGTTGATGCCATCGTGGTGCCATCGATTTGGGAGGAGAACTCTCCCCTGGTCATCCATGAAGCCCAGCAGGCTCGCGTGCCGGTGATCACCGCGGACGTGGGCGGGATGGCTGAGTACGTGCGCCACGAGCACAACGGCCTGCTCTTCAAGCACCGTGATCGCCGCTCGCTTGCCGAGCAGATGCAGCGGTTGGTGGACGATCCGGCCCTCGGCGCCCGGCTCGGAGGCCGAGGATACCTGTACTCGGACTCGGGGAACGTGCCATCCATTCAAGATCATGTTCTCGCGGTCGAAGGGGTCTACCAGGAACTGCTCGGACATCGGCCGGCAGCGATGTCGGAGCCCAAGCCGGGCCCCTGGCGCATCACGTTCGACACCAATCCCGATGATTGCAACCTGCGCTGCGTCATGTGCGAGGAGCACTCGCCTCACAGCACGCTCCAAGCCCAGCGACGAGCGTCGGGCAAGCCGCGCCGCCGCATGGATATCGCGCTCGTCAGGCGTGTACTGGAGAGCTGTAGCGGTACGAGGCTTCGTGAGGTCATCCCGAGCACGATGGGCGAGCCCCTGCTGTACGAGCACTTTGACGAGTTCATCGACCTGTGCCACGAGTTTGGCGTCAAGATGAACCTGACGACCAACGGCACGTTCCCGAAGCGGGGCGCGCGTGGGTGGGCGGAACGGATCGTGCCCGTTGGTTCCGACGTGAAGATCTCGATCAACGGCGCAACTGCGGCAACGCAGGAGGCCGTCATGCTGGGAACCAAGCTGGACCAGGTCCTGGCCAATGTCAGGGAGTTCGTCGCCGTACGCGACTCTCTCGCCCGCGAAGGCAGTTTCTGCCGCGTCACCTTCCAGACGACGTTTCTTGACAACAACGTGCACGAGCTTCCGGCGTTGGTGAAGATCGCCGCGACCCTTGGCGTTGACCGCGTCAAGGGCCACCATCTCTGGGCCCACTTCACGCAGATCAAGGGAATGTCGATG
>CAYNNW010000484.1:0-1879 GCA_964398435.1 uncultured Gaiellales bacterium
TGGGTTCGGTCAATTTTATCGTTACCATCGTGCAGCTGCGCGCGCCGGGGCTTACCTTCATGCGACTGCCGTTCTTCGTGTGGTCGCAGTTCGTGACGTCGTTCCTGCTGCTCTTGGCGTTCCCGCCGCTCATGTCGGCGGCCGTGCTGCAGCTCATGGACCGCGTGGCGGGCACGAGCTTCTTTATGCCGACAGGCCTGGTGGTCAACGACCAGCTGGCCCAGGTATCCGGCGGAGGTCACCCGGTGCTGTGGCAGCATCTGTTCTGGTTCCTCGCGCATCCGGAAGTGTACGTGCTCATCCTGCCGGCGATGGGGATCGTGTCGGAGATCATCGCCTGCAACACCCGCAAGCCGTTGTACGGCTACAAGGCGCTCGTGTACTCGGCGGTGTTCCTGGGCTTTATGTCGTTCATCGTGTGGGCGCACCATATGTTCCTTACGGACATGGGCGTGACGATGAGCGCGTTCTTCCAGATCACGACGATGATCATCTCCATCCCGTCGGTCATCATCCTGACGACGCTGGTGCTCTCGCTCTGGGGAGGGTCCATCCGCTTTACGACGCCGATGCTCTTCGCGCTGGCGTTCCTGCCGATGTTCGGCATCGGCGGACTGACGGGACTGCCGCTCGGGCTGACGGCCTCCGACGTGCATCTGCACGATACCTATTACGTGATCGGGCACTTCCACTATGTGGTCGCACCGGGCACGATCTTCGCGCTGTTCGCGGGCATCTACCACTGGTACCCGAAGGTGACCGGAAGGCTGATGAACGAGAAGCTGGGCAAGATCCATTTTTTCTTCTCCTTCGTTTTCATGAACGGTATCTTCATGCCGATGTTCATCCAGGGCATGGCCGGTGTGCTGCGCCGCATGTACGACCCGATGCAGTACGCCCACTCCCAGCCGGTGCAGCCGCTCAACGTCTTTATCTCCATCTCCGCGTGGCTTCTGGCGCTGGCGCAGATCCCTTTCATCATCAACTTCTTCGGCAGCTTATGGGCCGGCAGGAAGGTCCAGGACGACAACCCCTGGCGGGCGACCACGCTCGAGTGGACGGCCCCCACGCCGCCTCCGCATGGCAACTTCGCGCACCCTCCGGTCGTCTATCGCGGACCGTATGAGTACAGCGTGCCCAGGGCCAAGCAGGACTTCACGCCGCAGACCGCCAAGGAGATCGTCTGATGTCCGCTGAGATTCGATATATTTCGCATCCGCACCCGGTGAGCGGGGTGACCAACTCCAAGCTCGGCGTTTGGTGTTTCCTGGCATCGGAGGTCATGCTCTTCGGTGGTCTTTTCTCGGCGCTCGTCCTGCTGAGGGGCGGCTCCACCAACTGGCCGCACGGATTTGAAGTGCTTAACGTGCCTTTGGCGACGCTCAATACGATGCTCCTTATCACCTCCTCGGTGACGATGGTGCTCTCGTGGGCCTCTTTGATGCGTAAGAACCTGGGGCAGTACAAGATGTACATGGCCATCACCGTCCTTTTGGGCTTGGCGTTCCTGGTGGTGAAGAGCTTCGAGTACGGTTATAAATTTGAGCACCACATCTACCCGTCCAAAAGCACGTTCTACGCGATCTATTTCACCATGACGGGCCTGCACGGCCTGCACGTGCTGGGCGGGATCATCGTCAACGCTTACTTCCTGTTCCCGGGAAGCAAGCTGTGGCACAAGGACCCGGACCAATTCACCGGTCGTATCGAGGCCGCGGGACTGTACTGGCATTTCGTCGACCTGGTCTGGATCTTTCTGTTCCCGATCCTGTACCTCCTGTAGGAGAGCACGATGTCCGCGCACAGCGAAGCCGAGATCAAAAAACACGTCAAGACCTACATCGCCGTCTTCGCGGCGCTGGCCGTACTGACCATCGTC
>CAYNNW010000485.1:0-1877 GCA_964398435.1 uncultured Gaiellales bacterium
TTCATCATGCCGCGAATGCCGTATGCCACTCCGATTCCGCACGGGATGCCAATCACAGCGGAAGTCAGGCCAGTGATGGCGGCCTCGAGGGATACCGACGTCAGTACCTGGCGCCGCGTTGCACCGACTGATCGCAACAATCCGAATTCGCGTGTGCGCTGTGCGACGAGCACCGAGAACGTATTGAAGATCGTGAATGCGGCAACGAACAGTGAGATACCGGCAAACACGAGCATTCCGTTTCGCAGAAAACCGAGTGCAGTTCGGAACGCGCCCGCCTGTTCTTCTGCTGCCTGCTCGCTGGTGAGCACCGAGTAACGGTCAGGAAGTGCCTGGTCGATCCGCCGCGCCAGCGTTGCGTCGCTGGTCCCGGGTGTCGCCTGGACGAGAATTGCGTCGTAGTGGTCTTCGGCTTCAAATGCGCGCTGGGCGGCGGCGGTTTCCAGCAGCGTTATCGTTGCTCCCTGCAGGCCATTGTCCTTGCCAAACCGTGCGGTACCGGTCAGCTTCAGACGCTGTGGTCCTTTGCGGAAGACGACGGTGACGGTGTCGCCTGGTCGGAGCTTGCCGCGGCGGGCCGTATCAACGTCGACGACCACCTCGTTGGCGGCTGTGGGCGGGCGCCCAGTGACGATGCGTAGCGGACTCATCGACTTCACCGGCGTCCAGGAAAACCCGAGTGTCGGCGGTCCCTGACCGCCAATTGGCTTGCCCTTCGAATCGATCACCTGGGCAACACCGCTGACCCCACCTACTGCACGCTTGACCCCGGTTGTTGCACGAACTTTTGTCAGCACGGAAGCTGGCATTCGATAGTGGTTGGGGTCGCGCTCGTCGAATGATGACGTGCTGCCGTCGCCCTGGGCATTCGGGGCGGCCGTCTTGCTGCGAACAGTAACGTCCACACCGCGGTTGCTCTCGGCGAACAGCCGATCGAAGCTGGCGGTGATGCTGTCGGTGAAGATGAAGGTGCCGGAAACAAATGAGACGCCAACGACAATTGCGATCATCGTCAGCGCCAGTCGAAGCCGGCGGGCGAGCATTCCCTTGAGTGCAAGTCGCAGCACGGTGTCAGCTTCCCTGCGTCAGTCGTGCCATCGTTGCCAGTACGCCTTCGGTGTCAGGGTCGCGCAGCTCGCCGGCAACGCGTCCGTCCACGATGAAGACAACACGGTCGGCGCGCGCGGCAGCGGTGGGGTCGTGCGTCACCATGATGACCGTGGAGTTGCGATCGTCGACCGCTGTTCGCAGCACGCCCAACAGCTCGCGGCCGCTTGTCGTATCCAGGTTTCCAGTTGGCTCGTCTGCGAAGATGACAGTCGGCCGCGATGCCAGTGCCCGTGCAACTGCCACGCGCTGTTGCTGTCCACCCGACAGCTCCGACGGCCGATGGTTCAGCCGGTCGCTCAGGCCCAGGGACGATTCGATGTCTCCCAGCCACTGTTCGTCCACCGTTCCACGAGCAAGGTCGATCGGAAGCCGGATGTTCTCGCGCGCGGTCAGTGTCGGCACCAGGTTGAACGCCTGGAAGACAAAGCCCATCCGGTCGCGACGCAACCGGGTTCGCGCTGCGTCGTCGAGTGTGGTCAGGTCGGTTCCATCGATCTGGACGCTGCCACCGTCAAGTTCGTCCAGTGCTGCCATACAGTGCAGCAGTGTCGACTTGCCCGACCCCGAGGGACCGACGATCGCACAGAACTCACCGTGTGGAACGGTCAGGGAGATTCCGTCGAGAGCAGTGACCGCCGTATCGCCCGCACCGTATGTGCGGCGGGCATCGGTGACTTCAACGGCAGCGGGGGCGTGGGGATCACTCATATGGGGCAGCCTATCGCCACGCCGACTGCCGCGCGCACGTGCGCGAGCAACTAGCCTTC
>CAYNNW010000486.1:0-1876 GCA_964398435.1 uncultured Gaiellales bacterium
GACATCAACCGCCCCGTGTGGATCGATGCCGGCGCCTGCGATGACGCCACGCCCGGCTCCTGCGTGCGCCGCGAGGACGGCAGCGCCCGCCATCGTGGCCTCGAGGCCCAGGCGGACCTGAAGTGGAACGGCGGCGGCCTGCTCGGCAGCTGGATGGAACTGAACGCCAAGCGCGAAGGCAGCGCCGCCGCCGCCACGAACGGCCTGCAGCCCGTCAACGTGCCCAAGCGCAACGTGAAGCTGCAACTGCGCCAGACCGTGATCGCCGGCGTGCAGGGGCAGATCGGCCTGGTCTACGAGGGCCCGCGCGCCGTGCTGCCGGACAACAGCGTCATGATCGGCGGCTGGTCGCGCGTCGATGCCGGCGTGCGCTACGAGCAGGCCATGGGCACGCGCCTCTACACCTGGCGCGTGGGCGTGGACAACCTCACCGACAAGCGCGCGTGGCGCGAGAGCCCCTACCAGTACGGCCACGCCTACCTCTACCCGCTGGCCCCGCGCACCTGGCGCGCGAGCCTGGAGGTGTCGCTCTGAACGGCCCATTCGGGCGTGACGCAGGACGGCCCTAGGGGCTTTCCTGCCCTTCGACAGGCGAAGCTTGTAGAACCCCGAAATTTCTGTCTATAATCCAAGGCTCTGTTCCCCGATAGCTCAGTCGGTAGAGCGCCGGACTGTTAATCCGTAGGTCCCTGGTTCGAGCCCAGGTCGGGGAGCCAAGAATCCAGCAGTGACGGGCCTTTGCAGGGCTCCGCGTGAAGTCCGCCGGTAACGGCGGTGTCAAACTCACCAGGAGCACACAATGGCACTTCATCATGAGTCCGCCGGTAACTCGGCCGCGTCTGGCAACGCGGTCACCACCGGCCCTTCGAGCCTCGACCAGGCGCGCAACGCGCGCTCGGCCGGGGCTTCTTCCATTGCGGTCGAGGAACGGGCTGGCGCGTTCGCGGATCTGCGAGTGACGCTGCGGCTGATCCGCTTCCTGTCCGAGGCCACGGATGCTCACCTCGAGCAGTACCGCGGCTGCGAGATCGACCGCGAGGACATGCAGTCCGCGTTCACCTTCCTCGGCGAGCTCTCGCGGGGTGCGCTCGCCAAGCTGGGCGCGCTCGAAGCGGAGGTGTGCCATGACTGAGGCTCACACTGGCAAGGGTTCTTTCGTTTGCACGCAGGATTGGCTCGATGCCCGGTGCACACAGCTCAACTGGCGCATCGGGGAGCTGTTCGACTTGATCGCAGTCTTCCGCGTGGCCACCGAGGTCGTCGAGCAGCACAACAACGACAACGGGCCCGCCCTCTATGAGGTTGAGCGCCTGCTGCGCTCCGGGCTGTGCGGTCTGCAGCGCATCGGCGATGACCTGGGCGAAGTAGAGACGGCGATGCAGCAGCGCGACCTGCCGGAGGGGCGCCATGCTTGAGCTGCCCGCCCTGCCCCTTCGCGCTGGCCAGTTGCCGCTCGGCGACCTGGTCGACCTCTACATGGCGCACTACGACGGCCGCGACACCACGCGCGTGCAGCGGCTGACCTGGTGGAAAGCCCGGCTCGGCGCGCTGCCGCTGGCCGAGCTGAGCGATGACCACGTGCACGCCGCGATCGAGGAGCTGGCCAATCAGCACAGCCGCTACTACGCCGGCAAGGATGCCGACGGCGCGCCGATCTACCGGGCCAAGAAGAAGCCCCTCACGCCGGCAACGCTGAATCGCTACCAGACGGCGCTCGCCGCGGTGATCACCTGGGCGATCAAGAAGCGCATCGCACCGAAGGGCTACGTGCACCCGGTGCGATCGGTCGAGCGCCGGCCGGAGGATAACGAGCGCACGCGCTTCCTGAGCGACGATGAGTGCAGACGCCTGCTCGACGCCTGCAAGGCCTCGTCCT
>CAYNNW010000487.1:0-1871 GCA_964398435.1 uncultured Gaiellales bacterium
TCGGTTTGATCGCAGGACTCTCTGCATTCGAGCATGGACCGGAGGACGGGGGAACGGCCAAGGCGATCGGCAGCGGAGTGCCGACGAGCAGCTTCACCAATTTCGAGTCGGCGCATGTGAGTCCGATCGCCATGACGCCCGATGGCACCAAGCTGCTCGCGGTGAACACGGCGAACAACAGCTTGGAGGTGTTCACCCTGAGCGCCACGGGCATGATGCATTTCGCCAGCATACCCGTTGGCCTCGATCCGGTGACTGTTCGGGCCCGTACTAACAATGAGGTCTGGGTGGTCTGCCAGGTCAGCGACGAGATCAGCATCGTGGACCTCACCCTGAAGGCCACCATTCGCAGTGTGGCCACTGAGAACGAGCCGGCCGACCTGGTGTTCGCAGGCTCTCCACAGAAGGCTTATGTGAGCTGTGCGGAGCGCGAGAGCATCCAGGTGTTCGACCCGGCCAACCTCGCTACCGCGCCCGTTGAGGTCCTGCTGAAGGGCGAGCAACCGCGCGCACTGGCCGTAAGCCCCGATGGGAGCACGGTTTATTGCGCCTTCTTCGAGAGCGGCAACCGTACCACCTCCATCAGCGGAAATGATTTCTTCTCCACCGAGCACGTGCCTGGCAAGATCGGCATCTGCTCTACGCAGGGGGGGTGCACTCTGATCCCGAACGATGTCAAGCGACCGACCGGGCCATACGGTGGCGTGGTCCCTGTGCCGAATTCCGGAACGGGATTTAATCCGCCGCTCAACCTGAGCAATCCGCCGTCCACGGAAACCAACACGATGATCGTGCGCAAGAACGCGGCCGGCCAATGGATGGACGACAACAACCATGACTGGACGAACATCGTGAGCGGAGGCGCTGGCGTTCGCCAAGCCGGCTGGGACATGCCGGACCGCGATGTGGCCATGATCGCGACCAGCACGAATGCCGTCACTTACAAGAGCACGTTGGGCAATATCCTCATGGCCATGAGCGTGCGGCCCGGCACTGGCGAAGTGTTCGTGGTGGGCACCGATGCCACCAACGAGATCCGCTTCGAGCCGAACCTGAAAGGGAAGTTCCTCCGCGTGAACGTTTCGCGCTTCGCACCACCCTCGGGCTCCGTGACGATCACGGACATGAATCCACAGATCAATTACAGCACGCACACCTCACCTCCAGCGGTGCGCAAACAGGCTTTGGGCGACCCGCGCGGCATCGCCTGGCGCTCGGATGGCACCAAGGCGTATGTCACCGGCATGGGCTCCAACAACGTGATCATGATCAATGCCACGGGTGGCCGCACCGTTCCGGACCCCATTACCGTGGGCGACGGCCCAACGGGCATCGTGATCGATGAGGCGCGCCAGCGCGCGTACGTCATCAACAAATTCGGCGGCAGCATCTCCACCATCGACCTGTCCACGGACAAGGAAGTGAGCCGCACCGCCTTCTTCGACCCCACGCCGCAGGTGATCAAGACGGGCCGGAAGCATCTGTACAACACGCACACCGGCAGCGGCCACGGTCACATCAGCTGCGGCAGCTGCCATGTGGATGCGCGTTGGGACCGGTTGGGCTGGGACCTTGGCGACCCCTCTGGAGAGATGGCGCTCGTGGATGGCAAGAGCTTCCATCCGTTGAAGGGCGTGAAGACCACGCAATTCCTCATCGACATCATCGGCCGTGGTCGCGGCAACCTGCACTGGCGCGGAGACAAGGATGGCTTCGCCGATTTCGCAGGCGCGTTCCAGAACCTGCAAGGCGCTGATGCGCCGCTGGATGTGGTGAGCATGCAGGAGTTCAGCGATTTCCTCGCGGCGTGCTGGTACGTGCCGAACCCCTATCGCGTGTACAAGCCCAATTCGCAATCATCAACGACGCGG
>CAYNNW010000488.1:0-1341 GCA_964398435.1 uncultured Gaiellales bacterium
TACTACATGGAAACGAAGTACATTCCGCAGCGCAGCATCGATGGTCCAAGCAGCGACGTCGATCTGCTGTTCGCATGGGCAGCGTCAGAGAACCTGAAAGGCTGGCTGCTGTGGGATCTGGCGCGCTGGGTCAAGGCACCGGCACGCTCAAAGACCGTCCGCAATCCCTACTCTGACCCCCTGAGCTGGAGCAAGTCCGGTGAGCGATCAAACGGCGAGTCGAGCATGCTCTACCCTGGGTATGCGCCACAGTATGGGCTGACGGATCCGGACGCAGAGCCAGTCAGCTCGCTGCGATTCGAGAATGTTCGCGATGGCATCGAGGACGTCAACCTGGCGACGCAGTACCGGGCTCGCTTTGGCGACCGGGCGATCAAGCGGCAATACAGGGGCATCTTCGGCAAGGTGCGGACGGTGCCTGATGGCGGCGTCAGCTGGCCCAAGTACAACAACGCGAACATGCCGCGCCGACTCGAGCTGATGCGTCGTCGCATGATCGTGCAGATGGAAGGCTGACACTCGGGCGGAGCTGTTACCCCCAGGTACGGTCGGCCAACGCCACACCGCCATAGGCTCCGGCAGTGCCCGCTCCACCGGCAATAAGAAGTCCTATGCCTATTCCAGCGATTCCTGCTGCGAATCGTTGCATGTCTGCTGGCCCCTGACCGTCGAGCGCGCTTCGATAGGTCATGAATCCAGCTGCGGCACCCACGGCAATGCCCAGCAGCGTGCCGGCCGACCCGGCAAGGACGCGCTGCAGTGAACTGGCCCGGGGTTCGATCGGGCCTCCGTGGCCAGTATCGAGCGAAATCATGGCGCGAACGCCTGACTGTTGCGCTGCTGGTTGCAGCGCGGAATGGATCGTCATCGAAATGCTCCCGTTCGTCCCGTATCCCGTTGCGGCCCAGCTGCTGTGAAGCTCGGACGCACCGGTCTATCGGGATCAGGAGGAGCCGTGTTCCCGCAGAAATTCGAGAAGCCAATCGGTTGACGGGTCACGGGTGGGAACTCCCGGATCGGTCGGGGGGCTGCCGCTGACGGGTGGTTGAACTCCGGTTGAACCTGGAATCGCTGGTGCCCCGACGGAGCTCGACAGCCAGGGTGGGAGCAGCCCCCATGAGGCCCAGTCAATGCCGCTCTCGTCGATCGGCATCATCGCCTTCCACGGCGGAGTGGCGATCGGGGCAGGGTCATACGTCTCAGTGCCTGGTCCAGCTTCTGTCGGCGCGACGGTTGGTCCATTCACCACGGGCGGATCCCAGGTAGTGGGTTCGTCGTCGATGACGGGCGGATCCCAGGTGGCCGAACCTCCGCCACCCGACACCGTCGGCGCGCTCCCAC
>CAYNNW010000488.1:1351-1871 GCA_964398435.1 uncultured Gaiellales bacterium
AAAACGTTCCCACCCTGGCGATTGCGGGGCCAGTCGGGGTGTCGTCATCGGCGGTCGCTGCGTCGCCGCGCTCGCCAGCGTCGGCGGGGGGCTTCGCAGCTGGCACGGATGGGAGTGGCGCCCGCGCCTGTGGCACGCAGCATGAGCCACCCCCGCTAACCAGTGGCTGAGCACACACCGGGCACACACTGTCTATGGCTCCACCCATGTCATACCTCCTTCACCCTATTGTCGGATGAAACAACGATCTGCGATGCGCGAGGACTACGTGTTGGCCTACGGAATCATCCGCCGGGTCAGTCATCCGCAGGTGGGCGGATCGTCGCTCGGGCACGGATGTCGTTTCGTATTTCGTGATGCTGCAACCGAGAGCGCGGATTCGCGGGTTTCGGCAGCGACTTCACGAGCCCCGCCGGGGTCCCGGGTGAACAGCGCCACCAGCTCCTCGACGACCGGGATCATTGCGTGAAACGTTTCCTCGCCCTCGATCGCCGCCCGATACGCCGCTGCGAGGCTGATT
>CAYNNW010000489.1:0-1865 GCA_964398435.1 uncultured Gaiellales bacterium
CCCGTCGACCTCGCCCCGATGCCGCCCGAGCTTCGCCCGACGCGCTGGATCGTCTTCTGGCCCGCTGACGACGCAGGCCACTGGAACGAGACGCTGATGCACGACCGGGCGCTGGCTGCGGACTACGCGGCGGCGAAGCGCGGGCAGGCGATCCCGTTCGCCAACCTCAAGCCGTTGCCGCAGGGGGTGCAATGACGGTCATCGCGTGGGACGGCACGACGCTGGCGGCAGACCGCCGGGCGTGTCTGGGCAACTTGTACCGCACGATCCACAAGCTGCACCGGCTGAGTGACTGCCTGTGCGCGAGCGCAGGGGGGTCGGACGCAGCGCAAGAGTTGATCGCGTGGTTCGAGGCCGGGCGCGACCCCGCGGCGTTCCCGCCATCGCAGCGCGACAAGGACAACTGGGCGGGCCTGCTTGTGGTGTGGCCGGATGGGTCCCTGTGGCGCTATGAGTGCACGCCGTACCCGGTCAAGTTCCCGCCGCAGCAGTTTGCGATCGGATCTGGACGGGACTTCGCACTGGCGGCGATGTGGTGCGGCAAGAGCGCAGCCGAGGCGGTGGACATCGCGTGCCGGTTCGATTCGTCGTGCGGCAACGGCGTGGACACGCTGACATTCGAGGAGGCGCGATGATCCGCCTGCTCGTCATCCTGCTCGCCCTGGCGCCCGCCCTCGCCCTGAGCGCGACCGACCCCCGCTACTGCGGCCCGCCTCAGCGAGCCAGCGACGGGTCGATCCTCCGCTCGAAGGCCGTGGTGCGCGAGTTCAGGTCGATCCACCCCTGCCCAAGCACGGGCCTCAAGACGGGGCGTTGCCCGGGGTGGGCCGTGGACCACGTAGTGCCGCTCGCCGCCTGCGGTTGCGACAGTGTTTCAAATCTTCAGTGGTTGCCGCTGAGCATCAAAGCCGCGAGCGGGGCTCACGCAAAGGACCGCTGGGAGCGAAGTGTCTACTCATGCCCGCTCACCCCAGCGAACCCGGTTCGCGGCAGCAGCCGCCTCAGACTTGGTCTTGAGCCGGGGGTCAAGCACGGCATCCGTCGCAGCCCCCGTGAGCAGACGGTCGCGGATCGTGCCTCGACTGAGTCCGGTTCGCTCAGCCCACTCGCTGATGGTCGCGCGAACACCGTTGTGTTCGATGAACACGTTGTCCCTCCTGTTGCGGTGCTGTTCGATGTCCGTAGCCCATCTGCAGTTGTCGGGGTTGTAGCCCTCGTTCACGTTGATGCGGTCAATCGACAGGCCTGGAGGGGCTTCACCCATGTCGGTCAAGAAGTTGTCGAACGACAGCCACCGCTCACACACCGTGATACCCCGCCCGCCGTACCACTTGAACGGCGGGCTGTTTGGGTCTCGGCATCGGGTGAGCATGCCCCCCCAGATTCTGTAGGTTCGAGTGCTTCGCCCGTTCGAGCAGTGCCCGTGCCGCCCACCCTTCTTCCGTATCTGCTGCCCCGCCAACTTGGCACATCCGCACGAGACGCGGCGCCCGTCACGAAGATGGTTGATCGCGGCCAGCGCTTCGCCCCCGCAATCACACACACAGCGCCAGACGATTTTCCCGCCGCTACGCAGTGGCGTCGGTTCGACGGCCACAAGGCGACCGAACCTAGTTCCGTTAATGTCGAGAGGTTTCATGTGGTCCATTATACCTCGGTCGGCAGCGAACAGTGGCTCCCGTCAGCCATCAAGTCAGCCAGCGGTGCGGCCCCGAAGGACCGCTGGGAGAGGCGCGTGTACTGTGGGGTCGGTTCATGACCGCCCTCATCGCCCTGTCCTGTTGGCTCGCGCTCGGCCTCATCGTCGCGCAGGCCACCGGCGCACGAGGCATCAGGCGCTGGCTTCACCAGTTATTCATCGCGGC
>CAYNNW010000490.1:0-1860 GCA_964398435.1 uncultured Gaiellales bacterium
CTTTTGACCGATTTTCGGAGGCGCCTCTTTAAGTAGCCAGTCGCGTTCTTTGCGGAAGAACACGACTGAGGCGTTCGCTAGAAGAGGCGACCATCAGCTATGCCACCTCGCATGGCGTTGATGACTTGTCTGGAGTCGATGGAGCGCCGCTCGGGCGAACACGATGGTGGCCTCAACGAACGCCTCGAACTCGATGCGGCGTTCCGGCGAGCAGCCCTCCGCAAGCCGAAGAAAGAGCCGGGCCCGATGAAGTGCAGTCCTTGACTCCGGCGTCACGTCCATTGTGCGGCCTAACGTTTGAGCTGAGCCGCGAGCGCCGGTGTGGCGCTTGGCCCGCGAGGCGGACGATAGACCAGAGCGCCTCGCGGGCCAAGTGCCATGCCGGTGCGAGTCGGCTCCAGCCGGCATTAGTGAGAGAACTAAACCAACCATTGAGCTCGGGAAGGTCTGGTCAGACAGCGTAACCCGCTGACCTCGTTGTCTCGCCTGGAAATTTTGCCGAGGGCCACCGGGCTGGGGTTGTAATGGCGAAAATACGAGCCAAAGTGAACTTTTAGAGCGTTGCGGGCCGAGCCAATTCTTCAGTTTCGCCCGGTGACTCGCGGGTGAATCCACGGATTACGTCTAGCCTCCAAGGTACCGTCGCTAGGCTGCAACGCTGCTTCAGCCGTGCCGCCCTGACAGTGACACGCCGGCGCCGTGCGTGAACGGGAACCGGTTAAGGCGGTTCCGCGTGATTACGCCGGAAGAACGCGCTCAAACCCTGCCGGATGCATGAGGCTCTCCAACGCAGGCTCGTTGGCTCCAGTGATTACCGAGCGGACACCACCGCTCAGTCTTCAATTCACTCGAACTGTTCGGAGCCTCAACGAGTTTGCAATCACGCTCACCGACGACAGCGCCATCGCCGCAGCGGCCACCACCGGGGACAGCAACAGGCCGAAGAAGGGATAAAGCACGCCAGCCGCGAGCGGAATGCCGGCCACGTTGTACGCAAAGGAGAGGAACAGGTTCTGGCGGATGTTCTTCATCGTCGCGTGCGACAACGTTCTCGCGCGAACAATGCCCATGAGGTCGCCTTTGAGCAGCGTGATGCCCGCGCTTTCCATGGCGACGTCTGTGCCAGTTCCCATTGCGACCCCAACCGTGGCCTGAGCAAGTGCCGGTGCATCGTTGACCCCGTCGCCTGCCATTGCAACGACGCGTCCTTCATCCTGCAGACGCTTGACAACCGCAGCCTTGTCCTCCGGGAAGACCTCGGCGACCACCTCGTCGATGCCGAGTTCGCGGCCCACGGCCTCAGCCGTCGTCTTGCCGTCGCCCGTTAGCATCACGCTTCGCACACCTGCGCCCTGCAACGCCTTCAGCGCTTGAGGTGTCGTTGGCTTGATGGGGTCGGCAATCGCGACGAAGCCGGCCAGCTTGCCGCCGATGCCGACAAAGATGACCGACGCGGCCTTCTGACGCTGAGCCTCGGCTGCTGTCGCAAGGCTCTCCGTCACGATGCTGCGCTCCGACAGAAACTTCGCGCCGCCGGAGACGATGACTTGGCCATCGACCGTGCCGATGACGCCCTTGCCGACCGGCGAATCGAACTCGCTCACGGGTGCCAGAGCAAGCTTGCGCTCTTGCGCGTCCGTGACGATGGCCAGGGCCAGAGGGTGTTCGCTGGCTCGCTCGACGCTTGCGAGCTTCTGCAGAACCTCCTCCGCCGAGAAGCCAGGCGCCGGCTCGATGTGGACCACCTTGGGCCGCCCTTCGGTCAGCGTGCCGGTCTTGTCGACCACCAGGGTGTCGACTTTCTCCATCTTTTCCAACGCATCGGCGTCGCGGATGAGCACCCCGTGCTGTGCGCCCTTG
>CAYNNW010000491.1:0-1859 GCA_964398435.1 uncultured Gaiellales bacterium
ATCGAGGAGATGGGCCTCAAGCTCGAGACAACCCAGATGTCTGACCTCGGTCGGGCTCGCAAGGTTGTCGTCAGCAAGGACAACACAACCATCATCGACGGCGCTGGCGACAAGGCCGACATCCAGGCACGCATCAAGCAGATCAAGGCCGAGATCGACAACACCGATTCGGACTTCGATCGCGAGAAGCTGCAGGAGCGACTGGCGAAGCTCGCTGGTGGCGTTGCCGTGATCCGCGTTGGCGCTGCCACCGAGACCGAGATGAAGGAAAAGAAGCACCGCGTTGAGGACGCGCTGCAGGCAACCCGGGCTGCACTCGAAGAGGGCATCGTTCCTGGCGGTGGCGTTGCGCTGCTGAACGCTGCAGGCAATCTCGACGTGAGCAAGCTCGACCTCGCCGATGACCCGACAACCACGGGCGACTCGAACGACGAAGCAACCGGCGCACGCATCGTGCTCCGCGCGCTGGAAGAGCCGCTGCGCCAGTTGTCTGAGAACGCTGGGCTCGAGGGCTCGGTCGTTGTCAACAAGACGCGCGAGGCCAAGACCGGCTGGGGCGTCGACTTCGGCGGCCACGGCATGGAGATGATCGACCTCGTCGCGAGCGGCATCATCGATCCGGCCATGGTCACCCGGTCGGCACTGCAGAACGCTGCGTCGATTGCCAAGAACATCCTGGTCACCGAGTGCATCGTCGCTGAAATGCCAGACAAGAACCCGGCACCAGCTGCGCCAGACATGGGCGGCATGGGCGGCATGATGTAAAGACTGCAACTCATTGAGTTGCGGCTTGAACATCGGCCAGATTCACGGGCCCTCGTCACCAGTCGGTGGCGGGGGCCCGTGGCGTTGGCGGGCTAGTAATCCAGGTCTTCGTCGTAGCCGAATTCGTCGAACTCGCCCGACTCCTCCAGCTCCTGCATGTACCGCTTCAACGCTCGGCGACGCCGGAAATACACAACGATGATCGGCAGCAGCAGCGCACAGGCAACCGCGACGATGTAGAGCGTCGGCGGAATCACCCACACCTTCGGGAAGCGCGCCTGGAACGTGCCACTCTCGGTCTTGACACGGGCAATCGGCTCATAGCGTCCGATCCAGGGGACGTCCTTCCAGACAACCGACACGCGCCGGCGACCACCGCGCAGAACACGGCCTGTCTGCGGCTTGAGCTGCGCAACGCGCTTGCCGCCGAGCGAGCTCGTAATCGATACCGTCGAGGTCAGGAAGTCCGTGACGTTCCCTTCATTGACGTAGTCGACCTCAAAGCGGGCAAACGATCCATGCTGGACGACGTTCGGACCTTTGATATTCGTCAGGCGCGCCTTACGCACCTGCTTGCCGGGCACATCTATGACGATCGCGTGCAGGACCTGGGCCTGAACGCCCAGCGAGCTGATCTCCGGGTCGGACGGCTGGGCCTTTTCGACCTGTGGAAACGCCGTGAGGATAAATCCGCCGTAGTTGCTTCCGACCGGTGGGTCCGCAGGCATCTGGATTGCGTAGGGAATCGATGCGTCATCGCCTGGCTGCAGGACGTGCTTTGTCACCTTCGGTGCGAGCCACTTCGCAATTCCGTACGTCCCGTCGTCAACGACCCGGTATGCCTCGTTGGGATCGTCGGACGGCTCGATATCCGTTGGCTTGATGCGCACCTCGAGCGGAACCTTGTATCGGTTCGAAATCCAGACGCATCGAATCTTCAGCTCACCCGGCTTGAGCCGAAGCTCGGCGACGGGCGGTGAAATGCGGAACTGGCCGTTGGCCTCAAAGTCCGGGTGCGGCTGAACGACAACCTTTGTCTCGTCGCAGGGGTATTCGGTCTCCTTGGTGCGTCGACCACTGGAGTCCGTGGAAAC
>CAYNNW010000492.1:0-1615 GCA_964398435.1 uncultured Gaiellales bacterium
GGCAGGTCGCTGCAGTCGACATCGCCTTGGCTGAACGGTGGCGCCATCGGGTAGTCGGTTGACTCGGATGTACGCGCCGATGTCGTCGGGGTCGCTGGTGAGCCACCGGATGAGGCGGGCCCGGTGCTGACGCCATGCGTGGGGCGGTAGCGTGTTCCCGGGCATGCCCCCCACAGGCCCAAGCGATGCCGGCGCGCATGCCGGACGTCTGCCTCCAGCTGGCGGGCAAAGATCCCCCGCTCGCCCCGATAGAAGTAGACGCTTGCTGCACCTGATCGAACCATCTGCCGATTGATGTTGGTTCCGCCAACGAACAGGTAGCGCAGCTGCCGCCCATAGGAGTCGGTGCTGTCCAGGCCCGGATCTTTGACGAGTCGCACGCGGCTGCCGGGCGGCACGAGCTGGCGCAACGTAGCTGAGGCCTGCCGGCCGTAGCACTCGGGCGTGCGGTACTTTTCGGGAGTGTCGATCTGCAGCAGTCGTACGGCTTCGCCGTCTCGCAGTCGGATGGTGTCGCCATCGGTTACTGATGCGAGCACGGCGGCAGCCCCGGCACGCGCATCGTCGACCCCTGCGCGCGCCCCCGCAGTGGCAGCGGTGCTGGACGTCGTGGGCGCCACTCCACGTGCCCCCTGGCGCGCATCGGCCGAGGCGGACGTTCCGCTCGACGTGCGCGTCGTGGCAGGTATAGCTGTGGTCGTGGCAGCAGCGGTGGTCGATGTTCGGTCAGCCCGGGTTGCCGAATCGGTGCAGCCGCCAGTCGCCACGGCAAGTGCGACGGCAAGTGGCACCAGCAACAGAGCGGAAGTCGTGGAACGTCGATGCACAGGCCGTCCTTGAGAGCGGGCGAAGGGAATCGAACCCTCATATCGAGCTTGGAAGGCTCGTGTTCTACCATTGAACTACGCCCGCGGGCTGCCCGTACGAATCGCCGCCGAAGCTGATCCCTGCTGGAATCAGCGCAGCATCGATGCGCTGGACAGGGGTGGCTGATGGGACTCGAACCCACGACCACTCGGACCACAACCGAGGGCTCTACCAACTGAGCTACAGCCACCATGTGCCGTGCGGGCCGCCGAAGTCTAGCAGCGCGGGCTGCAACCGGAAATCCCGAAATGCCGCGACGAAGGTTTGTGCGGCTCGCGGGGTCGGGTATCTGGCGAGGGGCCGGCGCCAGGTCGACCTGTTCGCATTCAGCGCGCGCCACCGCATGCGGCGCACGTCAATCGACACAGAAGGGCCGCACATGGGCCGATTCAATGCCGCATCCCGACTTCTGCTGGCGCTAGCACTCTGCGCGTCGTTGCTGACCGCAGCCACAGTTGGTGCAGGCGCCGGGCAGGCCGCGCCGTCGAGCGGAGGTAAGGCCTTCCCTCCCGGATTCTGGAAGGGGGTGGCCCAGTCCGGCGGATCTATCCAGGGTCGCGGCGGCACTGGAACAGCCCACGACAATTACCAGATCTACCTGGTCGTCGAAGACGATGGCAGAGTACATGGGACGATGATCGTCGGGGGATCGGCGAGCGGCCGCTCGCGGGATGGCGGTGGAACCCTTATGCTGACGGGAGATGCCAAGCTTGGCGGCACCCCGGACCGCGTGACCTGGAATGGTGAC
>CAYNNW010000492.1:1625-1856 GCA_964398435.1 uncultured Gaiellales bacterium
AACCATGCGCACCAAGAACATGTCGGTTCCCGTCGACATCACAATTCCGACCACGGGATCGTTTTCACCGGCGAGTGCCAACTGCCAGATTGCAACGGGCGATCTTGCGATTGGGGCTCGGGAACTCCAGAAGGCCAGCGGCCACTCGACAACCGTGAAGGCTCCCTTCATCCTGCGTCGGGTGGGCAAACCGGATATGTCGCCCGAAAGCAAGCCGTCGGCCGCAGATCT
>CAYNNW010000493.1:0-1851 GCA_964398435.1 uncultured Gaiellales bacterium
GGGCGCACGCTGGTCGGTGGTGTCGGCGGCGAGGGTGACAAACGCTACAGCGTGGGTGCTACCTTCACCTTCCGCGGCAACCTGTCGCTGGGCCTGAACTACCTCGGGTTCCTGGGCGACGCCAATCTGGCGCTGAAGACCAACCGCTTGCTGACCGACCGCGACCAGCTCTCGCTGATCGCCAAGTATTCGTTCTAGGCGTCGTTTCCGCCGCGCTCGACGAAGCGCCGGGTGGCTGCAGAAGTCTCCCGGTGCTTCGTGTTTCCCCCCGGGGGGGGGCGGGTACATACGGTCGTCCGTTCGGACGACTCAGCGCTGGCAACCTGCTACGAGACTAAGGGCATTGGTCTTGGCCCTGCCACCCCAGCATCGCACCGGAGACGACCATGCGCACGCAGAAATCTGGCATCGAATCAGTCCCTGGCCAGCGCAGCGGATCTGGGCATGAAGCACCCGATGCTTCGCCTGGATCGGCACTGGAGATGCTTGTCGCGATGGTGGTGGCTGCCGCCTTGTTGCTGGCCGTGCCATGGGTAGGACGCCACGCTGTCAACGGCGCCTCGAAGTGGATGCACGCAGAGTTCCAGGCTCGGTGCGCGCCGGCGCACCCAGCCAGCGCCGACGTCGCTTGGCTGTTGTGCCTGGCCCTGCGGTGACAGCGCGGCACGCTCCGAGCGGTCTTTCGCCCGACTCGTGGATGGCCGCTTGCACGGCGACGCCCCGAGTCGGTTGATCTTCGACCCGGTTCGAGCCTCCCACGGTCCGAGGTCCATCTGGTGCAGACGCACACCCCCGTCACCGTTCGCACCCACCTCGGCCTGCTGCTGCTGGGGCTCGTCTACATCTTCTCGTACATCGACCGCCAGGCGATCGCGATCCTGATCGAGCCGATCAAACGCGAATTCGGCGCGTCGGACACGATGATGGGCCTGCTCACCGGCCTTGCGTTCGGGCTGCTGTACGCAGGCCTAGGTGTACCCGTGGGCAAGCTGGCGGATCGCGCCAACCGGCGCAACATCGTGGCCGTCTGCTGCACCATCTGGAGCTTGGCCACGATGGCCTGCGGCTTCGCGCAGCAGTTCTGGCAGCTGCTTGCAGCGCGCATGACGGTGGCGGTGGGTGAAGCTGGCGGCATGGCGCCTTCGATCTCGATGGTGTCCGACATGTATCCTCGGCGGCAGCGGTCGCTGGTGATTGGCCTGTTCATGATGGGCCCGCACTTCGGCGTGCTGATCGGGCTGGCTGTCGGCGGCTGGATCGCGCAGCACCACGGCTGGCGCGCGGCGTTCCTGTGGTTCGGCGCGCCAGGCGTCGTGCTCGGGCTGCTGGTGTGGCTGCTCGTGCGCGAGCCCGTGCGCGGCGGATTCGATGGCCCGGCCGAACCGCCCAGCGCGGCTGCCGCTGCAACCGAGTCGCTGTCGGCTCAGTTGCGCCGGCTGTTGGCCGACCCCGCGTTTCGCCACATCTGCTGGGGC
Organism: uncultured Gaiellales bacterium; assembly: GCA_964398435.1. GTDB lineage: Bacteria > Actinomycetota > Thermoleophilia > Gaiellales > SKUG01 > CAYNNW01. The sequence goes on from CAYNNW010000493.1 coordinate 1,476, forward strand.
TGCGGCATGGCCGGCGTGGCCGGCTACGGCTATGCCATCTGGACGCCGAGCTTCCTGATGCGCACACATGGCCTCACGCTGGCACATGCAGGGCTGCTGTTCGGTGTGGCCAGCGGTCTGGGCGCCGTGGCGGGCTCGATCTTCAGCGGCTGGGCCTGCGATCGGCTTGTGCGGCGAGACCTTCGCTGGCAGCTCGGCCTGCCGTTGGTTGGCGTGGCGATCGCCGTGCCGATGGCGTTCGCGCTCTTTCTCTGGCCCGCCGGTCCTGCGTGGACGCTCGGCACGTTGAAGGTGCCCCACGCGGCGCTGTTCATCCTGGGGTTCGGCTTCTTCGCGAGCTGGTGGCCGTCGCTTTCGTACAGCGCGGTGAGCCAGA
>CAYNNW010000494.1:0-1846 GCA_964398435.1 uncultured Gaiellales bacterium
CGGGCACCGACGCGGGAAGGACCGTTGAACGTTGCAGCGCGTCTTCGCAGGTCGGCTGCGTTGCGGTTCGGTGTGTGAGCCGCGCCGACGCGATGAACTGTCGCATTTCGGCAAACATGTCCAGGGGGCCTGCCGACGCGGGGCTGTCAGTGCCCAGTCCGACAGTGACGCCTCGCTCTACGAGGCCTGCGACATCGAGTGCTCCGCAGCCAAGCTGTGCATTTGAGCGCGGGCAGTGTGCGACCGCCGCGCCCGTACCGGCGAACATCTCACGTGTTGCGTGGTCCGCCTGGACCATGTGGACGGCGACGACCTGCGGACCGAGGATGTCTGCAAGCGTCTCGACCGGATCGCGCTCCCAGCGAGGTGGAGAGAGGCCCGCCGCCGTCATCTTCCAGGCAAGGGGTCCACGCGCCTCGCGAACGCACTCGATCTCCGCGGGCGATTCATGCAGGTGCGTCATCCAGGGCAGGCCCGTGTCGGCTACCGCACGGTAGAGGGACTCGTCCGCGGTGTACGGTGCGTGCGGCGACAGGCCGGCATCCACCATCCATGACGGCCCCGCGGGCAGTTCGCCAAGCCGTGCGAGCGCATCGTCGACCGGCCCGTGGCCGCTGCCGAACACCTCAAGATAGACACGGCCGCGCAGGCCCGCATCGGCGAGAGCGGTTGCCGCATCCCCAGAGAAGCTGGCATCCCCCACCGCCGTGACACCCCCGGCCAGCAGCTGCCACGCACCCAGCGTTGCACTTGCCAGCGAGTGTTCAGGCCGCAGGCGTCGCTTGCGCCGTACGTGGTCGCCTATCCAGTCGGCAAACTCAAGACCGTCAACAATCCCGGTCCAGGCCGCGTACTCGATGTGCGAGTGCATGTTGACGAATCCGGCGCAGATCACGCGATTGCGATGGATCTCCAGCGGCACGCCGTCGGGAGCGTGCGCAGGTGCGGCGTCCAGGGCAACGTCACCGACAATCCGCTCGATGCGCCCGGCCTCGTCGATCGTCATCAGTGCATCGCGGAGTGGCGCGCCCTGGATCGGAATCAGCCAGGACGCCCACAGCGCCCGGGCGCTCATGTTGACGCCGCGGTTCCATCCCCGCGCCCGGTGTCGACATCGCTGATGCCGTCACGGCGACGACGGCCTCGCTCGCCCAGCGAAACAACCAGAATCGCGCCCTCGTACAGGGCCAGGAGCGGCACTATTTCCAGAGCGAGTGACACAGGATCCACAGTTGGCAACAGTGCGGCAACGACTGCCGAGGCCAACAGCGCCAGCCGCCGCTTGCTGCGAAGCTGTGACGCCGTCACCAGCCCCGCGCGGGCCAGTGCGATGATCACCAGGGGGTAGAGGAATGCCAGGCCGGCGCCGAGCAGCGTCATCGAGACGAAGCTGTAGTACTCGCGTGCGCGCACTGCCACATCAAAACGCTCGCCACCAAAACTGAGCAGAAACGACAGCGCTGCCCCCAGCACGACCTTGTAGCAGAACAGTATTCCACTGAGAAACAGGAGCGGGCTGACAAGCAGAAACGGCCGGATCGACCGCCTTCGCACCGGGTCGATTGCGGGTGCCACATAGCGCCAGGCCTGCCAGATTCCCATTGGAACGCTGACCGCGACGGCTGTCCAGATGCAGACCGTGACGGTCGTCATGAAGGGCTCGGTCACGCCAAGGGTCTGCAGGCCGTGGTCCGTGCCGAGAGGTGCTGCAAGCAGATCAAGCAGCTCAGATCGTTTCCACCACGCAACGCCGAAACCGATGCAGATGGAACCCATCGTCCAGGCGAGACGCCAGCGCAACTCCTCAAGATGGTCGAGCACCGGGGCCGTATCGTGCGGCCCTGCC
>CAYNNW010000495.1:0-1840 GCA_964398435.1 uncultured Gaiellales bacterium
TTTGCCGTGCATATCCGGTCAGCGCGGTTTAACGGACTGTCACGTGTCGACCAGCATCGGCTTGTATACGCTGCGGTGCAGCCGCTGCTCGACTCAGGCGCGGTGCACGCACTGCAGATTCGCACGCAGGTAGCGCAGTCAGCCGGGACCGCAGGCCACACGACCAAGGAAGACGCATGAGCGATGCCGTTATGAGCCGCGAGCAGCTGCTCGAAGAAATTGTCTCCAGGATCAACTCCACGCCTGTGTTGCTGTTCATGAAGGGAACTCCGGATCAGCCGTACTGCGGGTTCTCGGCTCGAACGGTGCAGGCGCTCGACAGCCTTGGTACCCCGTACTCGGCAATCGATGTACTTGTTGACCCGCGCATACGCGAGGTGCTCAGCGAGCATTCGGACTGGCCAACGATTCCGCAGCTGTTCGTTGACGGCACGCTCGTTGGCGGCTGCGACATCGTTGAGGAGATGGTGGGTACGGGCGAGCTGGCCGAGCTGATCGCGACGGCGGGCCGCTAGGCAGATGACGCTTCCCGCCACGCTGAGCATTGCCGTGGGCGGTGGGTTGGGCGCTGCTGCGCGGCACGGGGTGGACTCGCTGGCGCGGCGATGGTGGCCGACGGGACCGCTCCCGTTCGGGACGCTGATCATCAACGTCAGTGGAAGCCTGGCCCTGGGACTGCTCCTGGGCGTGCTCGCGCATCGGTCAGGCGCGCCGCACTGGCTCAGGCCACTGCTCGCCTCGGGATTCCTGGGCGGGTATACGACGTTCTCCACGCTGACCTGGGAGACCGTCGATCTCGCCGATTCGCAGCGTTGGCTGCATGCTGTGACCTATGTTGCAGCGTCCGTCATTGCCGGTCTCGCCGCTGCCGCGCTCGGCCTGTGGCTTGCGCGCCTGATCACAGCCGGCAGCAGCGCTGCACCTGTGTGACTAGGCGCGCGCTGCCGCATCGAGCACCTGCTCGAGCGGTTGCCGCTGGAACGCTGTGCCGACACTTCCTGGAGGAATCAGCACCCCGTAGTTTCCGCTGATCAGCGCGCGTAGGTCGGGCGACCGGGGCGTGATTTCAGCGCTCTTGATCCGAGCGCTCCCGCCGAGAGGACCCGCATAGTCAATCGTCCCCAGATAGAAGGACCGGTACTTGGGATACGTGCCGACCCAGGTGGATCTACCGTGCTGCGTGTGCGATTCGGCTGCCCACCAGGCACCATCGGCGGCCTGCAGCACGGCCAATTCGCCACTTCGCGGCTCGCCGTACTCATGACTGAAGTGCAGCATCGCCGCGTCGATCGCTTCGCGAAGGCTTGTAGCCGTCGACAGCGGAGTGGCAGGAACCTCGTTGACATTCATCTGCGGCGAGTAGACCGCGAACGAATCCTTGAACGGTGCGGTACTCAGGCCTAGCATTGCTGACTTGTACAGCTGCACGTCAGCGAGGCGGCCAAGGCCCTGCGGTGCAACAGGTGAAAGTGGCATTGGGGCACTCCTTGCGGGAAACGGGGACAGGTGCGCCGACCAGTGACAGCGTAGACGGAACTGTCCCGACAGAGCCCATTGGCATAACCGAGCTGGGCCTCACTGCCATCCACACGGCCCGCCTTGCCCGAGCACAGCTCAAGCCATGCATGGAACCTGCCGAAAGCGGGCATACGTCAACCTGCCCTGCCTGCGGGTGATGGTCGATCGACCGTCAGTTCCGCGAGCCGGGTTCGCCGTTATTCCGTCACTGGAGGGACCCCATGAAGAATGTTAATGGAGCCATGGTCAAGGAGCGGGGGCCGTTTGCGGTCTGGCTGCTGACAAAGGTTACGTTAGGCATTAACGTCCACTACTGGTACTA
>CAYNNW010000496.1:0-1824 GCA_964398435.1 uncultured Gaiellales bacterium
GGTACACCATCGAAGCCCCGAACGGTGCGCAGCTGTGGGACTACACCGGCGGCACTGCTCGGATGGTCTTGACTGACCAGGATGGATCGGTTGTTGAGGCTACCGCTGCCAATGGTGAAGTTTCGTCCTCGATTGACTATGACCTGACAGGTGCGCCGGCGGAGGCTAGTCCTCTTACAACGATGTCAGAGGATTTGCCTCGCACGCAGGCCTCTGGAGCAGCCCACGATACGGTAGCTATGGGTCGGTCGATTATGGGATCTACTGTGCTAAACCAATACCGGATCTTGGGGTCGGATCAATCAAACCGGAAACGTGATATTCCCGGTGGTCCGGCACAAGCGGCGTGGTGTGGCACACTCGGGGCGCAACTTGCGCCATTTGACCCGGCCGCGATTGCGTCATACACGGTCGGTATTTGTGGAATGGCTGTTGGCTATGGCGATTACGCCCGAAAGAAAACGAAAAAGGTTTTCAATCCAAAGCAGGATGTTGACGGGACCGTTGCGAATTCGTTTCGGCATGCATATTGGATCGGGAAGGTCGCTCAACGTCTGTCGAACAAGATCATCTTCCACAGATCGCGGAAGTGGGCAGAAGGTGCCGCATACAATCTTGGTTATGCGCACGAACGCGATGATCGAGGAAACTGCTTGTCCAATACTGCTCGGCAGGTTTGGGTGCCTCACGGCGAGGATCCAGCGACTCGGATCAATCCCGAGTTCTTCTGTGACATGGCGAGTGCGATGGACAACGCGAATAACTGGCAGGGCGCTCATATCGGCTCAGGTCGCGCGGGATGCCGACAGGGCCGCGAGTGGGTAGTGCGATGCACTCTCTTGGCCATTCATAACGGAAACATGGTCTTCAATACCCGCCGGAAGGGCCACCGGATACTTTGGGTCGGACAATCACAAACACAGCTGACACCGAAGGGCTTACCGTATTGCAAGAAGAATCGAAGTAACAGTCGCTGGTGTCGACGCAATCTTGCAGACTAAGCGCTTGGAAGAGGCATAGCAATGAAACGCCGATACCTGCTACTCGCAGCCGTGGTTGCTGTCGCAATGCTCGTCACGATTGCCGGCGGCATTTCCATTAGTCGAAAACGTCATGATGATGCCCTGGAAGTGCGAGATTATGCAATCGAAGCATGCGTCGATGACGGCACATTTACCAGAGCTGAGTGTCGGAACTTTGCGGTCCGAGGAATACTTTGCGATTTTGGCGCACCCAATTGTGATGCTTCGTGGACCAAGCACGCTGGAGTTAACAATTGCTACTACGACTTCATATTGGATCGGGAAGAGTTTCCCCGTGGGGCGACGAGTCAGCAGCGAAATGCGACGTATCGTATGTGCGAAGAAATGATGCGCGCCGGCGAGATATGCTATGACGGCGCTCCTCGTGAAGTTGGAAGTACGTTGTGGCCCGAATGCACGTCGCCAGAGCAACCGGTAGCGCGCGAATGATGTTCGGCCCAGCTTCTCTGTATCAGCCGCCGTGCCCTCACTCGAACACCGCAGCGTACGCCTCCAGTCCTTCTGCACTCGGTTTTCCTAGGTAGCTTTCTTGGGGGACGCGAATGTCGGTGTGGCCGAGTTGGTGTTGGATGGTGTGGATGGATATTCCGGCTTGGGTATTCCCGGTGGTTTCTGTGGCTCGTAGGCCGTGGGCGCTGGTGATGGCGCGTCGTCCTGCTCTAGCTCCGGACTCCGCACCGCCCCCGTACCCGATTCGTTCATCCGCTATCCGGGTAAAGCCCTCAAATGCAGGCGCTTTTGCTTCACTGTGAATACGACTCGGCAAACAGACTAGTCTCAG
>CAYNNW010000497.1:0-1823 GCA_964398435.1 uncultured Gaiellales bacterium
GAGTGCATCATCGCCACTTCCACCGTCTATGTCGTCGTCTCCCGCGCCGCCAATTGCCGAGTCGGTACCTGCCGAACCATCAAGTACGTCATCGCCCAAGCCTGCTACGAGTGAGTCGGCACCATCACCGCCAACCAAGGAATCGTTTCCGGCATCGCCAGCAATCCTGTCATTGCCATCACCGCCACTTAGCCTGTCATTGTCTTCGCGGCCCCGTAGCTGATCGTCCCCGGCTTCACCAAAGGCAGTGTCGCGACCGAGGCCCCCATCTGCCCGATCGTTGCCGTCACCACCGCGCAGTGTGTCGCCTCCGGTCTCCCCAATTATCTGATCCGCTCCGGGACCACCGACGATCGTGTCTTTGCCGGACCTGCCAATAACCGTGTCATCGCCGTAACCGGAATCAAATGGGTCGTCGGCAAATGAGCCCACCAACACATCGTCTCCGCTCGTCCCTCGCTCGAGATTTGAGACATCGATGCCGTCACAATCGGGGTCGCTGCCGCAGAATCGGATAATTCCGCCCACATCACCCGCCTGGGCAACCCCAACTCCCACCACGACCTTGCCGTCTGGCTGTTCATCAACTTGACCGGCACGAGGAACTCCACCAATCACCGCAAGACCGTCGCCACTGAATGTTGGATCAGGCATGCCATCGGCGGTAAACCGAACGAGATAAAAATCGTCGACGGTCAGGCCACCCATGACCTTCCCGGACTCGGTTCGATGTATCTCGTAAATGCGCGCAACAAATCCTGCGATCATCAATTTGCCATTTGCCATGAACTGGGTTGAATCTACAGTTGCCTCACCGATCTGAACCGGCTGGATCATTGCCTCGCCGCCCACTCCATACGAAGTGTCAACGTCTCCCTCAACAGTCAGACGAGTGACAAAGACCTTGGTAGCGTCTCCACCTTCGTAGTCATTGTTGGATCGGTCGTACCTGACGATCAGCGGACGCCCTTCGTTGTCTCCAATGACACGCGAGTAGTACGGCAGCCGGATTCTTCGATCGCCGTCAACTCCGAATGACGGTTCCAGAACTCCGTCCCTTGTCAACCCAAAAATGTGTTGAATGTTGTACCGCTCCCACGCCCATACAGCCGCAATGATTCGGCCGCTAGGTTGTTGAAATAGCTCTATGCGACTTGGGCTGTTAACCTGTGGCCGCCACTCACCATTGACGCCAAATGTCGACTTTGGCTCGCCAGTCTCACTCAGGGCTATGACCCTTGATCCCCCAGCCACGATGAGAATCGTTCCGTCATCCAGCACATCCAAGTCGCCAATATGGGTACCTTTGCCAAGGCTGAAGTCGGCAAGCCTGGCCTCGCCGTCGACTCCGAACGACTGATCGAGCGTCAAATCGGGCAGCAGACGGTATACCGCAATTGGCGGGTTGTCACCGGACACATCACTGCAGCTTGCATAGATATGGCCGCCCGAGCGCACAAACATCGGCGGATACGAGCAGCGCGACAGGCGCGTCCCCACCGAATTCACGACAGGATTCACGACACCGTTGCTCGAGATCGTGTGGTAGCTCAGGGTGCGCTCGGCGGACGACTGTACAGCAAGGTACGAGCCATCATCGAGTTGAAGGAAATTGCCGCTTGCCCGCCCCGGGAGCGATGCCATCCCAGCCACACCGAACGTCGCGTCGAGGTCTGCGGATCCTGCCAGTGCAGACGCTGGGCCCCCGAGCACCGCAGTGGCCGTCATCGCGAGCACAACGGCGCATAAACGGAGTGGGGCCACGCGGCTTCTGCAGGAAATACACCCAAAGTAGCACACCCTGAAAGTTGCATCCGACCGTA
>CAYNNW010000498.1:0-1817 GCA_964398435.1 uncultured Gaiellales bacterium
GGACAGTATGTCGCGCGCAACAGCTTCATCGAACGCGTCCAGTGAGCCGCCGCCGGTCTGTTGTGCCAGGAGCTGGCCTCGGATTACGGCACGTTCTCCTTCAGACGCTGCGGCCAACGGGGGCTCGTCCAGCAGGCGTGCCGCGCGGGCAGCGTGGCCGGCGATTTCCTCCATGCGGGCGGTGATCGCGTCGCGTCCGATCGATGCCGCCGTTGCCGGCTTGCGAAAGCGGTTCAGAGAATCGATGTCATCGCTGAGAACCTGGCGGACTGATCGACCGATGGCATTCGGCAGTTCGATGCCTGAGGGGGTGCGCCTGGTCACCGTTACTTCGGCGCCGTGTGCGTGAGCGATCTTTGCCAGGGTCGACGCGATGACGTCGGTCTGCGATCCGACAACAGGTGTCTGCCTGAGGAATTGTGTGGCATCGGTCAGATGGCGGAGTGCCAGGCCAATGCCCTGTTCACCGACGACGTCAGCCACCTCTGATCCTGCGCGCAGTTTCAACGCAACACCAGTTGATGCAGCTGCGCAGGCGCGAAACGCTTCGATTGCATTGTTCACGAAATTGTCCCCTGAATTGATCCCGCCATACTCTCGATCGACGAACGGTTGCCGTTACACGGGGCAGTGCGTCGGGCGCAACGAATGACGTTGACATCCGCGATATCCAGGAGGGACCAACACATCGGGAGTGTTGGCACGGGGAACGCAAACGGGGAAGGCAATGTCAGTCATCAGTGTGAGGCCGGCGTCCATATCCGGCTCCAACGCTCACGTTGTCACATCTTCACGAAGCGACAACGATTCGGTCAGCAACCTTGTTCCAGCACTGGCGATCGGCGCCGGAGCTGCGATCGTTGGCGCACTCGTCGCACGCCACACGCTGCACTCGGCGGGATGGCCAGGCAGCATCGATTGGAACTTCAGGCGCGCTCAATCAGCGGCCGAGAGCGTGATCCGGCGATCACAGGCACATCTTGATGCACGTCCGCTTGGAGTGAGTCGTGTTGACTGGGACTTCCTGTCGCATGGACAGAACGAGTTCAATACGCACAACCTGTTGCCGTGGAGCACGGGGGCCGCAATTCGCAGAGCTCATCGACATGCCGATCGAGCAGTGAATGGATTGCTGCGGACGAGCCCCGAGATGACAACCACAGTCCGGGTACCGGAGGAGTCGCTGGGCAGCTTGCTGATGGGGCTGATGTCCGAGGGCAATCCGCACTACCGAATGGTTGATATGCGCCTGTACGACCCCACGATTGCACGGGTCATCGGCGCAGATCACTCGCTTCGCATGGTGACGTCATCGAGCCGAAGCATCGAACATGCAACCGAGCTGCGATCGGCCCTCGACCAGTTGCCGGGTCGAGCCTTCTGGTACGTGGACGCCGATGAACGGATCCGTCTTGCAACGAGGGCCGAGCTGGCTGCTGGAATCGAGGCACGAATGGCCGGTCAGATACGCTGATTCTTCAGTCGGGGTGAGAGGATTTGAACCTCCGATCTCTCGCTCCCAAAGCGAGCGCCTTACCAGACTAGGCCACACCCCGAAGTGTGCGACGGCATATTACAGCGCCGGGCCCTGCCGTGAAGGTAGGGTCGCCAGAGATGGACGAATCGAAACCCAACGACGAGGCGACTGGCGAGCCAGCCGATCCGATCGAGCCCACGGCGGCTGCCGAACCGGAGGAGCATGCTGAGCCGGGCGCGGCCCAACCCGCGCCAGCGGATCCGCTTGAGGCCGACGCGCCGCAACCCGCGCCTCCGGGCGAACCGAGCGAGGCAGCCGACAGTGGCGACGAACCCCCACA
>CAYNNW010000499.1:0-863 GCA_964398435.1 uncultured Gaiellales bacterium
GGTCGATGATGTCGCGATAGTTGGGGCGCAGCAGCCGCCCCAGATCAAGTGGCTCGTACCCGGGAAGATCGCCGCCATCGAGCAGCGCCATCAAATCCTGTGGTCGTGCGCCGTTGGCAATCAGGGAGCCGACGAACGCACCACAGCTGGTACCGACATAGATATCGAAGTCGTTGACCGTGTGGTTCACACCGAGCAGGTCGAGCGCCCGCAGCGCGCCGATCTGGTACACCCCGCCAACAAAGCCACCGCCCGTCAGTACGAGGGCAGTACGGTCCTGCGGACGCCGGCCGCGCCGTTTTTTCCCCTCTGTGATGTCGACGACCTTCGCCACGTGTGAACACTCCGATTGCTGCACAGCCTATTTCGGCAACTGCAGCCGGACAATTTACCGATATCGTAGGATACGTCGCAGCCACGGGCCGCGGATGCCAGCCCGGAAATGGTCGATTCGGATCAGCGTGTAATGCGAACCGCGCCGACGTAGCTGCCGCTGCCATAGCGGTCACTCATCGATGACACCTTGACCACGTCACCACTGTGCGGCGCGTGCACATAGCTGCCGCCGCCGACGTAGATGCCCATGTGGCCGAGCCCGCTGAAGAAGACGAGGTCACCCGTCTGCAGCTCGCCGCGGGACACGTGGGGCCCGGCATTCCACAGTGAGTACGTTGAGTGCGGCAGCGAGATACCGACCTGCGCGAACGAGTACATCACGAGCCCCGAACAGTCGAATCCGCTGGGGCTGGCGCCGCCCCAGACGTACGGCGTTCCGATGTAGCGCAGCGCGATGGCGACGACCTGCGCGCCGCGACCTGCGTCCGCCGGAGGGGGAGCGGGCGGCTCCGGCGTAGCCTCGGCGT
>CAYNNW010000499.1:873-1812 GCA_964398435.1 uncultured Gaiellales bacterium
TTCCGATGTAGCGCATCGCAACAGACGCGGCAGCCGCGGCGTTGCCGCTTGCCGGCGGTGCTGCCCCGCCGCCACCGCCAAGCGCGGTGCCGGCATCGGTGCTCGATGATGGCCCCGGAGGTGGATCTGACGGTGCCGAGGGCTGGCTGGCCGGCGCACCGGTCGATGCAGCCTGGGCCGGACGGGCCGCTGCTCGCTGTCGGGCAAGCCGCTCCGCTGCCGCTCGTGAAGCTGCAGCCGCACGTGCCGCTGCCGCTCGTCGTTCTGCTTCGACCATCGACCGGATCTCGGCATTGACGGACGAGAGCACCTGCTTGCGCTGATTGACCTTGGCTGACAGCGCGTCCCGATCCTTGCGCTGCTGTGCGACAAGCCGCTTCTGCTCGTCACGGGCGTCCTTGATCTGCCCGCGCTTGGTTGCGACACGCCGTCGCAGGACGCGGATCTGCGCGAGCACGTCAGCATCCTGCTTCGAGACGCGACGGATCGTGTCCATCCGGTCAACAAAGTTCGTCATCGACCCGGCCTGAATCAGGTTCAGCAGCTGCGAGTTGGCTGATCCGGACCGGTAGACCGTGACCGCACGAGTGACGAGCCGCCCGCGGGCCACGCCGAGCTCACGCTCCTGGATGCGCAGTTCACCGTTCAGCTGGTCCAGTTCCCCGTCCAGCTCACCGAGCCGCGAGTTGGCACCGCGCAGCCGTTCCTGCAGGTGCGCCAACTGCTCATCCATCTTGTCGACCTGGGCGCCGATCCGGGCAGCCTGTGCCCGCTTCTCGGACAATGGCGTGGCCGAGGCCGCTGAGGCGGCGATTGACATTGCAAGCAGCACCAAGAGAGCCGCGCAAGCGGCATGTGACCAGTGCGCGCCACGAGACGTCAATCTCGAGCGGGTCGTGGTCATGGTGCGTTCGGAAGGTGTAGCTTCAGGACGCATGG
>CAYNNW010000500.1:0-1805 GCA_964398435.1 uncultured Gaiellales bacterium
CGGCGACGGGTCATCCGGTCCTGGCGTGGCAGCGAGACCACGTATCCGAGCGCCATGCCGCGGCCGACGATCGAGATCTTGTGAACGGGATCGGCGTGCTCCAGGAAGTGAGAGCAGAGCGCATGTCCCATCTCGTGAACGGCAGTCAGCTTGCGCTCTTCATCGGTCATCACCCGAGCCTTCTTCTCGGGCCCGACGATGACGCGCATGATCCCTTCTTCCATGTCATGCATGGTGATGCGCTTACGCCCGCGACGGGCTGCGATCAGCGCTCCCTCGTTGACGAGGTTTGCGAGATCGGCGCCCGTGAACCCTGGTGTCTGTCCGGCCAGCTTGTCGAGCTTGACGTCGGGGCCCAGCGGCTTGCCCTTGGTGTGCACCTTGAGAATCGAGACGCGACCGGGGCGGTCGGGAACGTCGACGCGCACCTGACGGTCGAATCGACCGGGGCGCAGCAGCGCCGGATCGAGGATGTCCGGGCGGTTCGTCGCGGCAACAACGATGACGTTGTCCTTCATCTCGAAGCCGTCCATCTCGACGAGCAACTGGTTCAACGTCTGCTCGCGCTCGTCATTACCGCCGCCCATGCCGGCACCTCGGTGGCGGCCGACTGCGTCGATTTCGTCAACGAAGATGATGCAGGGACTGGCAGCCTTCGCCTGCTCGAACAGGTCGCGAACGCGTGACGCACCAACGCCGACGAACATCTCAACGAAGTCGGATCCCGATATCGAGAAGAACGGGACACCCGCCTCGCCCGCGACCGCTCGGGCGAGCAGCGTCTTGCCGGTTCCGGGAGGCCCGAACAGCAGTACGCCCTTGGGAATCCGTGCACCCAGCGCCTGGAACTTGCGAGGGTTCTCAAGGAATTCCTTGATCTCATGCAGTTCCTCAACGGCCTCGTCGGCACCGGCAACATCAGCAAACGTCACCTTCGGAGCATCGGGTGACATCCGTCGCGCACGGCTCTTTCCAAAGCTCATCACCCGGCTGCCGCCGCCCTGCATCTGGTTCATGATGAAGACCCAGAATACGACCATCAGGATCAGCGGCAGCACGTACTGCAGCACGTAGCCCATGAATGACGGCCCCTTTTCGGGCATCACGTGGTAGGCGTCCAGCTGGTCTTCCTTGCGAAGCTTGTCCTTCAGCTCTTTGAGGTCGTCGTCCCCGCCGTAGCCGAGCTCGTACTGCTTCAGCTTCGCGTCGCGCTTGGGCATCACGACGAGCTTGTTGGAGGACGGAAAGACCTGCACCTGCTCGATTCGTTCGTCCTCGATCTGACCGTACAGCGTCGTCAGCGTGTTCTTCGAGCGGTCACCGGTACCACCGCCGTTCGAGATGACGACGGCCACGATGATGGTGACGATCAGCACCGGGATGGCGGCGCTGCGAAGAATTCGAGTGTTCATGCAGGCAGTCTAGCCCACGCACGCGCAGCCCAAACGGGAACAACTGTGCCAATCGGTCAACGAGCTGGCGTCAGGATCCGCCGACGGTCTCGAATCTGGGCGTCGTAGCGGGCCCGAGATCGGGCAGGTTGTCTTCATCGAGGCAGGCAATGAAGTCGATATTGCGATACCGCTCGGCGTAGTCGAGGCCGTAGCCAACGACGAAGCGGTTGGGAATTTCGAAGCCGACGTAGCGGCAATCGATGTCCACCTCGGCCCGATCTGGCTTGACCAGCAGTGCACAGACCTCGATCGATGCGGGGCGGCGCGACTTCAGCAGTTCGAGCAGGTAGGCAAGCGTCCGCCCGGAGTCGATGATGTCCTCAACGACGACGACGTCGCGCCCCTCGATCG
>CAYNNW010000501.1:0-1796 GCA_964398435.1 uncultured Gaiellales bacterium
CGTCGACCAGTTCCTGTGCCGCCTCGGCCTCGGCCTCAGCCGCTTCAAGCTCGGCAGCAGAGACCAGAACCCGGGCATTGGCGATGGCGTCTGCCATCACGTCAAGGAACAGCGAGCACGAGCGGATCGCGTCATCGTTGCCCGGGACGACATAGTCGACAAGATCGGGGTCGCAGTTGGTGTCAACAAGCGCCACGACAGGGATCTTGCAGCGACGTGCTTCCTTGACGGCAAGCGTCTCGTGGTTGACGTCGACGAGCACCATTGCGTCAGGAAGACGCTCCATGCTGCTCATGCCGCCCAGCGACTCTTCCAGCTTCGAGAGCTCGTGGCGCCGAACCTGCTGCTCCTTCTTGCCAAGCAGTTCGAGCTGGCCTTCCTCGTTCTGATGTCGCAGCTCGAGCAGGTACTTGAGACGATCGCTGATGGTGCGCCAGTTCGTCAGCAGACCGCCGAGCCAGCGGCGGTTGACGTACGGCATCCCCACGCGGACAGCGTTATCGGCGATGGCGTCCTGCGCCTGCTTCTTGGTACCGACGAACATCACGGTACCGCCGCGCTGGACGATGCCGCCCAGGAAGTTGGCGGCCTCTTCCATGAGCTGCTGGGTCTGGACGAGGTCGACGAGGTAGATCCCGCTGTGGTCGCCCCAGATGTAGCGGCGCATTTTCGGGTTCCAGCGGCGTGTCTGGTGGCCGAAGTGCATTCCGGCGTCCAGCAGCTGCTTCATGCTCACAACTGGCATGGTGACTCCTGATGGTTGATGGTGGATGTGTGATGTTCCGCCCGATTTGACGTCGGAACATCTGGTCCGGTGAATACAGCTGGTGAACCCGTGCGACGGCCGGTTGCCGCGCGCGCCAGGCACCACCACCAGCGCAATCGACCGGTCGAGTGGGTTGACGATACGCACGCGAGTATATCCAGACTGCGCCAAAGCTGTGCAGGACAGCCAATTCCAGCTACTCTGGAAGCATCGGCATACTGATGCCACCTGGCATCGGCCTGCCCACAGGACCCACAATGGACGGCACACACAACGATCACAGGACTTTCGGGTCGGATCTCCAGGCCAGCGATGTGCTGGCCCTTCGTCCGATTGCGCTCGAAATTCGGGCGGCCGGCTGGCAGATCGCGCAGCAGTGCGTGGAGCAGGGAATCGCCGCGGGCGTTCTCGCTGAGCTCGAGCAGCTGGAGCCTGTTGAGCGGCTCTCCAATCTACCTGCATTCATCGGTGCTCTTGCCACCAGCCTGACCCGCCCCAGCAGCAGCTGGCGGCCCCGATCGCTGAATCCCGTGTTGCTTCGACTTGCATCTGACCACGTCGTGGCGCGCGAGGCCGCGGGATTCTCACAGCGTCAGGTGGTGCAGGAATTCCTGATGTTGCGGCGCGTGCTGTGGCGGTTTGTCCAGTCCCGATCGCACCTGCTGGACACGCGAACGGTGCTCGGCCTCGAAGATCGCCTGAACAGCGTTCTCGACGAGGTGATCGCCGAGTGCACGGTGATCTACTTCGACCGTGCGACGCACGAGCTGAGCGAGCGAAGCCGGCGTGACTCACTGACGGGGCTGCTCAACCACCAGGCGCTGTACGCCCGGCTGGATCGGGAGCTGGACCGGGCACGACGGTACGGCCACGAGCTGCAGGTTGTCTACTGCGATCTTGACGATTTCAAGGCCGTCAACGACGAGCATGGCCACCACAGCGGGGATGCCGTGCTCAAGAGCGTTGCGGGAACCATCCTCGATTCAATTCGTGAGAGTGACTTCGCCGGGCGGATGGGTGGGGATGAGTT
>CAYNNW010000502.1:0-1795 GCA_964398435.1 uncultured Gaiellales bacterium
GGACACCATCTCTGGCGGCGCCGGCAAGGACGTCATCAAGGGGGGTGCCGGGGCTGACAAGCTAATCGGCGGCCCGGGCCGTGACAAGCTGAACGGTGGCCCTGGACGAGATGTCATTAAGGGTGGCGCGGGCAATGACATGATCAACGCTGTTGATGGTGCTCGAACACGTGACAAGATCAACTGTGGCAAAGGCAAAGACGTGGTCGTGGCAAACCGCCGCGACAAGGTGGCATCAAACTGCGAAAAGGTACGAATTTCGGGGAAATGACTAGTACCTGAGTCGGAAGTGATCGTGGTCTCCAAGAGCGAGCTTGCCGCCTACACCGCCGCACACGGCAACCTTGGCATCGCAGTGTTCCGCTGATTAAAGAAAATCCTGCAAGCTGCCGATAAATCTCCTGGTGAGATCGTGCGGCAGCCCCGGCCCCCGGAGCATGCCAGTTTCGGGAGTGCAAACGGCAGGTGCGAGCAGTTCGAGTTCTGATAGCAGCGCTCGTTCTGCTCGTCGGCGCGGCCGGTGCCGAGGCTGCTCCGACCACGTCATTCAACTCCTACACTGAGGGTGCCGGCGCGCAGTATCAGCACTCGGTTGGCTCCGTGTTGTACTTCAACTCTGCCCAGTCGGGTGGATTTACCGTCAACATCAACGCCAGTGATGTCAGCGGGATCAATCGGGTTGACTTCCAGGACCTCGATGGGGCCGGAACCAAGTGGACGCCTGGCGGCGGATCCGACTTAACAGGACCATCTCCGTACTCCTTCAACTACTCATGGACGGCGGGGGCTACTGAGCCTGGAACGGTGACAACAAATGCGGTCGCCAATGATTCCTCAAGCGCAAATGCAACGTTCACGATCACGGCGGATCTTGCCAATCCAACCGGTGGATCAATCACCTACCCGAATGTCATGACCAACGCAAGTTCGGTCAACCAGACGTTCGCCATTGGGACAGATGCGCTGTCGGGGATCAGCTCGTCGCAACTGCAGAGAAGATCCGCGACGTACCTGAGCGGCACGTGTGGCGCATTCGGAGCCTGGTCGAATATTGGGGCGGCTAATCCTGCGAGCCCCAACACCGACGCAACAATCGCAAGCGGCAACTGTTACGAATATCGGTTGCTCGTAACTGATCGAGTGGGCAATACGACCACGTACGGCAGCGCCAATACCGTCAAGGTCGATTCCGTCGCACCGTCGGGCACGATCAGTGGATCGCCCGCCGGTCCGGTCAGCGGAACCGTAGCGATCACAGGCACATCTGCTGATGCACACAGCGGCGTTCAGAAGGTCGACGTCAGGTACAGCGGGCCGGCATCCGGCAACCTCTGCCTGTCGCCCGTACCGGCTACTTCCTGGACGTGCAATTGGGACACCACTTTTCTGCCCGACGGCGTGTACACACTGTCGCTCGAAGTAACCGACATTGCGGGCAATCGTGAGTCGTCGTCAATAACACGTTCAATCACCGTCAATAACACCGATCCGCCACCCACAGCGTTCGTCAATAGCTTTACCGAGGGGCTGAATCCACAGTACCAGTACGCCGATTGGGATACGCTCTATTTCAATCCCGCACAGTCCGGATCATTCATGGTCAACGTCATCGCAGATGCGTGGGCTGGCATGGATCGGGTGGAATTTCCGGATCTCGATGGAGCAGGAGCACTGTGGAATCCCGCAGGCGGTGCCGACACGGGGCCTACCTACGAGTTCCAATACTCATGGTCAGCAGGTGCCACTTCGCCTGGGCTCAGAAGTGTTACCGCCTTCAGCTTGATGGGTTCAAGCT
>CAYNNW010000503.1:0-1790 GCA_964398435.1 uncultured Gaiellales bacterium
GGCGCAGGTGCCGACCGCCATCGATCGCCATCAGCGTCGACTGGAGAAGTACCACCAAGGCAAGCATCCCGTGGAGGCCCGCGGTCCACCCTCCGGGCTCGTCGGTGCTTCCGATAACGAAGACCTGGAAGGTTCCATAGACCGGAAGCAGCAGAGCGGCTCCGATACGCCGCCAGTCTCGCCAATACGCGATGAGCGCGGCGGGGAAGACCAGCATTTCCAGGCTGTGGACAACGTACGCGCCTGCAACGTGCAGTTCACGCGCCTCGTGGCCAGCGCCGCGGATGTACGCCGTAATCATGAATGCCTGCCACAGCACTCCCACGGCGATCAAGCTGGCGCTCGAAACGAGCACCCACAGTGCCGCTTTGCGCCACCCGGTCATGTGCACACCTACTTCATGCGGCATCCTGTGCGCCCTTTCGCGCGAGCAGCCAGCCCAGGACCGCAAACAACGCCATCCAGCCCGAGATCCCGAGACGAGCGGGCAAGTAACCCGCGACCATCATCGGCATCATCGGAACGAACGCGTAGATACCGGTAGCAAGCGGAACCCATCGACCAGGTCCCGTCCACCCGCCGCCGCGCACAATCGCGATGCCACATGCCACGAGTCCGCCACCGACTGCGGCCACCGAAATGGTGTACAGGATGTCGAGTACCGTCGTCCCCGTGCTCGGATAATGCGACTTCGTAGCGGCGATGGCTGCAATCTCGGTGAGCGCGAGCAGCAGCATTCCCGCGCCTGCGGTACGGACGCCTCGCTTGCGGCCGGCGGTGGCCCCCGAGTATTCCAATCCCATGATCCCGGCGAACAACCCAAGATGTTGAAGCGCAAACCACACTTGGATGATGGCAAATCCCGCGACGCTGAGCGGGTAGCTATATATGTCCTTCGCAACCGCTGGCTCAACGAATATGAGGAATGCGCCAGACGCCACTCCCAACAGTCCAGCCCAAAAGCAGAGCCACCCTGCTCGCCGACTCACCCGGTACCAACTGCTGAGCATGTGGTTCCTCTCCCTCGATACGCGCTGAGAATCGTCGCATTCGTTTCGCCAGTCCAATCGACCATCACAGCCCCGTTTACCCATCTCGTCACATCGCCGATCCACACGGCTTGCACGAGTGATGACCACCGGCGTGATGCGGCACACCCTGGCGGGGCAAGCCACGTAAGTCGACTACCAGCACCGGTCTGCACTGCCGGTCAGACGGCGCCCCTTTCCGCCACGCCCCGAGAAACTCCATGCCCCCAATTCTCGATACGCAAATTGCGGGGCATGGACACGGACATTCGATACTGGGAGACGTAGGGATGCGAGCTGTGAACTTGGCGCCGCCAATTGTAGGTGCTGCCGCAGGACTTGTTGTTGGGCTCATCAATCGCGGTGACGACGGGCCAGTTGGCCTGCAGGATCGAGAGGTTTCCGAGTCGCTGGTGCGCACCGGGATTACCGCCGGCGCGTTTGGGGTCTATGGCGCGCTGCTCGGTCACAGGACGGTGGGACTGTCGCCCGCTGCCGGCGCGGCCTCATTCCTCCTCGGGGGCGCGCTGCTGGGAGCGAGCTATCAGTTCGTGAAGAACTCACTCGACTGAGCGACCAGCCGGCCACCTTACCCATAACTGCATGAATCGTGCGAACGCGCGGTGAATGCTGCGCGACGCCAGGCCTGGGCGTAGCATGCGGGGATGGTGGGATCGGCACTGCGCATCGCCCGAGCGGCAACTCTCATCGGCGTTGCCGCGCTGGTGGCCACCGGATGCACCCGCGGCCACCAGGACTGGC
>CAYNNW010000504.1:0-1210 GCA_964398435.1 uncultured Gaiellales bacterium
CTCTGTCTCACTGAGAAACTTCGTCACCGGTGATCGGAGTGACAATGCACCGTCACCCGAATCTTCGACTGCGAACCATGCAAGGCCCTTGGCCCCCCACTCCTTGGCGAACTCGATCAGCTCATCCATCTCGCGGCGGCTGAACCTGCCAGCGCCCGGCGCACAGAGAACACGCACGGCCCCGCCGGCATCCAGCGCCGAGCGTGCAACGCCGAACTCGGTTCCCGCCCAGGCCTCGCCCATGTCGGTGATCTCCAACTCAAAGCGCAGGTCGGGCTTGTCACTGCCGTAGCGAAGCATCGCCTCATGCCAGGTCAGCCGTGGGAATCGATCGGGAAGCGTTGCGCCCGTGAGCTCGCGCCACAGCGACTGGAACAGCTGCTCCATCGTGTGCAGGATGTCCTCCTGCGTGATGAACGACATCTCGACGTCGAGCTGGGTGAATTCCAGCTGCCGGTCGGCGCGGAGGTCCTCGTCGCGGAAGCAGCGGGCAACCTGGTAGTACCGCTCGAATCCGGCAACCATCAGCAGCTGCTTGAACAGCTGCGGGCTCTGCGGCAGCGCAAAGAACGTCCCCTGTCGAACCCGGCTGGGCACAAGGAAATCACGTGCGCCTTCCGGCGTCGACTTGGTCAGCATCGGCGTTTCGATGTCGACGAAGCCGTCGTCGTCGAGCCAGCGGCGCATTGCACGGACCAGGTGGTAGCGCAGGCGCAGGTTGTGCTGCATGTGCTCACGCCGCAGGTCCATGAACCGCCAGCGCAGCCGCAACGACTCGTCGACGTTCTCCTCATCGAGCTGGAACGGCAGCGGCTCACACCGCGAGAGGACCTCCAGTTCGTCAACGCGAACCTCGATGGCCCCGGTTGGAATGTTCGGATTCACGGCCTCAGGATCGCGTGCAACGACGTGCCCAAGAACGGAGATGCACCATTCGTTGCGCAGCGCATGGGCTGCCTTGTGGGCGTCCGGAGCGTGGGATGGATCGATGACCAGCTGCACAATGCCGCTGCGATCACGCAGGTCAATGAAGACAAGATCGCCGTGGTCGCGGGAGCTGTTGACCCAGCCCGACAGCCGCACCCGATCGCCCACGCCCGACAGCAGGCGGGGAATTCCCCACAGCCCACCCTGCGCGTCAGCAAGACCGATGTGACCGCACTCATGGGTACGGAAGCGGTGGTCGTCCGGGTGCGGGTGTCGATGTGTG
>CAYNNW010000504.1:1220-1788 GCA_964398435.1 uncultured Gaiellales bacterium
TTGTCGTGCGTGCCCGCAGGCGGGTTGCCTGCTTCAGCTGCCCCTTGCGGCTGCGGTCGACGTGGTCGGCCTCCGCGCGGAATCCTTCCATACGAAGGCCATGGACGAGCGTGAATGCAGTGGTCCTCGCCTCCGCCGACGCTGCACGGTCAACACAGATGTAGGCATCGACGTCCGGCTCGGCACGCAGTTCATCCACGACCGCAGCGGGCATCGACAGCTCAAATCGATCGACGCCACAGCCCAGACCGACGCCGGCAGTTCCGGCAGGTCCACCAAGCAACTCGACCAGGCCGTCGTAGCGACCCCCGGCACAGACGGTGCTCTGAGCACCGAGCACGCTGCTGACGAACTCGAACGTCGTGCGCTGGTAGTAGTCGAGCCCGCGTACCAGGCGCGGATTGATCACATATTCGACGCCAGCTGCATCGAGCAGTGCGCAGACCTGTGCAAAGTGGCTGCGACACTCGTCGCACAATGCATCCTGGATGGTTGGGGCATCGGCCAGCACTGCCTGGGTCTGTTCGTGCTTTGAATCGAACGTACGCAGCGGGTTGGTCGCCAGGCG
>CAYNNW010000505.1:0-1784 GCA_964398435.1 uncultured Gaiellales bacterium
CATCAACGCGCGCGTCCTTCGCATCGAACCGCCCCTGACAATCCCGCAGGACATCATGGACCGATTCCTCCAGGCCCTGGACGAATCGCTGCAGCAGGTCTACAAGGACAACAAACTGTAATTCAACCAGCCCAACAAGGAGTTCATCATGGCGAAGTACAAGTGCGAGAAGTGCGGCATGGAAATCGGAAGCATGACCTGCGGCAAGTGCGGCAAGGAATTGAAACACGGCAAGATCACCACGCCCGAGGGCAAGGTCGTGCAGGTCACGGAATGTCCCGACGGCCACGGCAAGGTGAAGTCCCCGATGTGCTGCGGTCAGGACATGGTCAGCAAGGGCTGACCAGGCGTTGCGATGATTGCGTCAACGACGCAAATCTACGTGACCCGGCCCTTGGGTACGATCCGGCTGCTCGTCTATATTTTCCGCGTGCGCAGGCAGCTCGCGCGAACGCCGGGCTTGGTGAAGTACGACTTCCATCCCGGCTGGCGGACGCTGACGATCTGGGAATCGACCGAAGCCCTCAAGGCCTTCCGGAATTCCGGCGCCCACCTCGACGCCATGCGGAACACGGCCAGGATCGGCCGCGCAAGGACGGTCACGTGGGAAGTGACACAAATTCCCTCGTGGCCGGAGGTCATCGCGAAGCTGGACGGCGCGGCGCGGAGCCCTTGAAGCGAATCGGGCCTACGCCTCGATAACCTTCAGCGCCTTGGCGACGTCGGGGACCTTGATCACGATCAGGCTGTGGTCGTTCTTCAGGCTGTTCGCGCTGTACGCGTATTCCACATTGATCTGCGCCTGTACGAGCTTGTCGATGGCGCTGGCAAGGCCGCCCGGTTCGTTCGCGACTTCGACAAGGATGATGTCGCGGTCGATGACGAGATGCCCCTTCGCGTGCAGGACCTTCTTCGCCTCTTCGTGCTGGTCCACGACAATGCGCAGGTAGCCGAGTTCCAGTCCCTCGGAAAGCGACAACGCGATCATGTTGAAACCGCTCGCTCCGAGCAGGTCAATGACCTCGGCCAGGCTGCCCGGCCGATTTTCGATGAAAATCGAAATCTGCTTCCCGGCTTTGGCGCTGAACAACTTCTTCGTCATGGTAAGAACCTCCGGATCATCCACTGATCACACTGAATGCACTCGACGCTCCCATGCCCGGAAATTCGGTGACATCAGTGTATTCAGTGGACTCAAAATCTGAGCTTCGCACCGGCGAGCCGCTTTTCCAACTCCGCCAGCACGCGGTCGTCATCCGCATCATTCTTCGATTCGAACGTCGACGAGAACCGGAGAAAACTTCCGACATCGTCCCACGGCACGGTCGACACGGAGCATTCGCGGATCAGGAATTGCGACGCATCCTCGGCGGTCTTGAATGTCAGGTCCCCCGCGCCCTTCGGGGCCGGCATGTACATGAAGAACGTGCCCCCGGGCATTTGCGCGTCAAACCCCACCCGGCGCAGGACCGCCACCATCTTCTCGAGCCGCCCGCGATAATGTGCGCGAATGGCCTCGGACAACTTCACATCGGCAATACCCGCGCAGGCGGCAAGCTGGATGGCCTTGAACTGGCCCGAGTCGCAATTGTCCTTCACCTCGGCAAACGCCTGGACCGCTCGGGCCGCGCCCGCAACAAAGCCGAGGCGCCAGCCGGTCATGTTGTAGCTCTTGCTCATCGAGTGCAATTCGAGGGCCACGTCCTTGCCGCCCGGGCGGGCGAGGATCGACAGCCGTTCCGTGCCGTACGACAACGTCGCGTACGCCGCGTCCTGCACAATGA
>CAYNNW010000506.1:0-1775 GCA_964398435.1 uncultured Gaiellales bacterium
ATGTCGGGTCTTCCTCCGACAACTTGCTGAGGGCGAGTCCGAGCTTGTCCTGGTCAACCTTGGACTTGGGCTCGATGGCAACGCTGATCACTGGCTCGGGGAAGGTCATCGACTCGAGCAGGAATGGATTGTCCTTCAGACAGAGCGTGTCACCGGTGCTGGTCTGCTTGAGACCGACCGCTGCGGCAATGTCGCCTGCCGAGATCGAGTCGCGCTCTTCGCGGTGGTTTGCGTGCATCTGAAGGATTCGACCGATGCGCTCGGTCTTGTCCTTGGTTGCGTTGTAGACCTGCGTGCCTGCCGACAGCGATCCGGAGTACACGCGGAAGTAGGTCAGCTTGCCGACGTGGGGGTCGGTCATGATCTTGAATGCAAGTGCGGCAAATGGCGCCTTGGGGTCTGCCTCGCAGGTGACTGGCTCGCCGGTCTTGGCGTGTGTGCCCGTAATGGCCGGCACGTCGAGGGGCGACGGCAGGTAGTCGATGACTGCGTCGAGCAGCGGCTGCACACCCTTGTTCTTGAAGGCCGAACCGCACAGGATCGGGTTGAACGCGTTTGCCAGCGTGGCAACGCGAATCCCCTCCTTGAGCTCTTCCTCGGTCAGCACACCATCGTCGAGGAACTTCTCCATCAGTGCCTCGTCGTTGGAGGCAACCTCTTCGACCAGCTTCTCGCGATACTCGGCCGCGAGCTCTGCCATGTCGGCGGGAATGTCCACCCACTCCCAGTTCTCGCCCAGATCGTCCTTGTAGTCGATCGCCTTCATCTTGACGAGGTCGACGATGCCGCGGAAGTTGTCCTCGGCGCCCCAGGGCAGCTGAATCGCAACGGGGTTCGCGCCCAGACGATCGCGCATGGTCTGCATCGACATGTAGAAGTCGGCGCCCATGCGGTCCATCTTGTTGACGAAGGCAATGCGTGGCACGCCATACTTGTCTGCCTGTCGCCAGACCGTCTCGCTCTGCGGCTCAACACCGGCGACCGAGTCGAACAGTGCAACCGAGCCGTCGAGCACACGCAGCGACCTCTCGACCTCAACCGTGAAGTCGACGTGTCCCGGTGTGTCGATGATGTTGATCGTGTGGTCGTTCCACAGCGCCGTCGTCGCAGCGGAGGTGATCGTGATGCCGCGCTCTTGCTCTTGCACCATCCAGTCCATGGTGGCGGCACCTTCGTGCACCTCGCCTACCCGATGGATTCGGCCGGTGTAGTAGAGGATTCGCTCGGTGGTCGTCGTCTTGCCAGCATCAATGTGCGCCATGATGCCGATGTTGCGGACCGAGGCAAGCGGATTGCGCTTGCCGCCCGTGCGTGATCCTGGCTGACTGGTCTGGGTGCTCACGATGCGTCGCCTTCGTTGTGCCCCGCGTGTGACGGGGATACGGACTTCTGTGACGGCTCCGGACAGCCGCGAACCCACCGTCTCCGGTGAAGTCCGGCCTGGCCGGATGTGCGAAAAAACGGTCGCCGTAAACGGCGCCGCTCAGAATGATCTGGTCGCCACGCACCCACCTCGAACAGAGCCCGAGGCCGCACCGGGTGCAGCCGACCGTCTACCAGCGATAGTGCGCAAATGCCTTGTTGGCCTGCGCCATTCGGTAGACGTCATCCTTCTTCTTGAATGCGCCGCCCTGCTGGGACAGTGCATCCATCAACTCGTTGGCAAGCCGTTCTGCCATCGACTTCTCACGACGCGCTCGCGCATGAGTGACGATCCAGCGGATTGCCAGGGTTCGTCCCCGTCGAGCTGGTACCTCGACGGGAATCTGGTAGTT
>CAYNNW010000507.1:0-1113 GCA_964398435.1 uncultured Gaiellales bacterium
ATTCTGCGGTGGAGGATGGTGTTGGCCTCGTGTATCGATTCCGTTCGCCCGGTCTCAGCCATCGGCCGGCTCGTACGTCTTCGCGAAGATGTCGGGCTTGCACGGGTAAAACTCGCCGCTCACGCCGCGAATGATCCAGTCGCCGTGCTTGGCGAGCATGTCGCCCTCCAGCGTCGGGATCTTGAGGTTGATGTACGGCCCTTGCTCGCCGCACGTGTCCGACGCTTCACCGTGCGATGCGGGATTCGCTGGTGAGACGATGTCGCCCAGGAACGCGCAGACGTCGTTCCACGTGGTCCAACGCAGTTGCACGGCTTCGATGACGACGGGCTTCTTTCGGTACTTCATCGTGTCCTCCTCGGGATAGGAAAGTTCGTTTGCATCTGCCCTACTCCTTCCCGCGAAGCCGGCGTAACTCGGCGGCCATGGTGGGGTAAGCGTTGCGAAGCGCAGCGATGAAGCGAGCGTTGTCGTGCGCACGATTGCGACCGTCCTTCTCGCAAGAGACATGGGTGGTGCAGACGAGAGCGCAGTCCCAATCGCCAACGTGCGACGTGTCGGAATGTTGCTCGTATTCCGGTAGCGGGGCCCCCCAATCACCGGGCGTCGCTTTCGCCTCCAACACGTCGAGCGCGTCGAGATCAACAGGGCGAACCATTGGCGTCTGTGAGTCGGTCATCGGTACAACCCGAGAGGCGCGAGCACCTCGTTGAATGTTCCGATCCCGTAGTTTTCGCTGCGTGCAAGCTCCTCGATCGACATCACGCACACGTTCGACGGCAGGCCGAATTGACCGCCCTTGGTGATGTAGGTGACGCGGTGGAGCAGCGCAGGTCCGGTGAAGGTGTCCGTGTGCCACGACTCGCCGCGCATCGACGCGGTGAGGTGCTCGCGCTGGACGAGGTAGTCACCCTCGGCGAAGTCGCGATCGTCGATCCTGACCTCGTGACGCTTCGAGCGCGACCACAGCGCGCGGAACGGTGTGGGCCACGTCTTGAGAACGTGCAGCCGCGGCGGGCGCGGACGGATCTCGTCAACCAATTCAGTTTCCGAGTCATGCCCTTCCATCATTTCCCCTCCATCTCTCTGCGCACCCTGTGTTGCTCGAACTGT
>CAYNNW010000507.1:1123-1773 GCA_964398435.1 uncultured Gaiellales bacterium
GCCAGCGACCCAGAGGCGAGGTAGTCGATGCAGATTCTGTGGGCGATGCGGTAGTGTGATGCCGTGAACCCGAACGTGTCGGCAGTCTTCGGCCTGTTGGCCAGCCCCATGACATCCATGAGCGCGGTGATGCCCGCCAGCTCGGCAGCGCTCGGTTCGCGACCGCGCTTGTTCTTGAACTCCGTCTTGGCGGGCAGCATGTTGCGAATCGCGCCGACGTCGACGTTCTTGAACTCGCGCGCCTGCTCGACCGACGCCTTGATGATGATCTTCTTCCGACCGTTCACCGAGTGCACGTGCTGGTCGAGTGGGTGGTTGAGCACGAGGTCGGTGATGATGACGCCTCGGGTCTGTCCGATGCGCTTGGCGCGCATCTCGGCCTGCTCGTTGTCGGCCGGCGTCCAGGATCTGTCGACGAAGTATTCGTAGCGCGAGCGCGTGAGGGTGATGGCGGTGGACGCCGCCTTGATGGTTGCCGCGACCCCGAGGAGCTTCCCGGCCTGGAAGTCCCTCTCGATGCGTGCGCGCTTGTCGGTCGAGGTCGTGCGCTTCTCATGCGGTGTGGAGGTTGTGGATGCTTTCATGGGGTTTTCCTTCTTGTGGGTGTCGGGGTTCTTGCTTGTGGAGGGTTTCGTCGGCAGGGGCTTGGC
>CAYNNW010000508.1:0-1767 GCA_964398435.1 uncultured Gaiellales bacterium
CCTCGATCCCCGTGCTCGACGACGTCGCGGCGAAGCTGCTCGCGAACCCGACGGGCCGTTGGGTTTGTTTCCTTGCCTCTATGA
The DNA here is from genome assembly GCA_964398435.1 of uncultured Gaiellales bacterium. GTDB lineage: Bacteria > Actinomycetota > Thermoleophilia > Gaiellales > SKUG01 > CAYNNW01. Next base: position 85 of record CAYNNW010000508.1, read on the forward strand.
AAACGGACCTATCCGAGGTTGTAGAGCAACGCAGAGCCGCGCGGCAATCCAGTCAGCTGTATGTGGGAGCTCCAGGATGTTCAGGCTGCGACGGGCGGCGTGAGTCGGTGCCGCTGCAGTAGGCGCAGCAGCGGCGGGACGGCAACCATCGCGAACGCGCCCAGCCACAGGCCGATCGAGATCGGGCTCTCGACGAGGATGGACGCGTCGCCGTTGGTAATCGACAGCGCCCTGCGCAGGTTCTGCTCCATCATGTCACCGAGCACGAAGCCCAGGATTAGCGGCGCCATCGGCACGCCCTGCTTGCGCAGCAGCCAGCCGGCAACGCCCAGCCCGGTCATCAGCAGCAGGTCGAATGTGGTCGCGTGCACCGCGTACACGCCCACCGCGCTGACCGCCAGGATGCCCGGCACCAGTATCCAGTTCGGCACGCGCAGCATCTTCGTGAACAGGCCGACCATCGGGATGTTGATGAACAGGAGGATCACGTTGGCCACGAACAGTGAGGCGATCAGGCCCCACACGAGCGTGGGCTGCTGCGTGAACAGCGCGGGGCCAGGCGTGATGTTGTAGAGCGCGAGCGCGCCCACCATCACCGCGGTGGTGCCCGAACCCGGCACGCCAAGCGTCAGCATCGGCACGAAGGAGCCGGTGGCCGCGGAGTTGTTTGCCGCCTCGGGCGCCGCCACGCCGCGGATGTCGCCCTTGCCGAAGGTGCCTTCGGTGTCGGTCAGGCGCTTCTCCATCGAGTAGGTGATCGCGCTGGCGATCGTCGCGCCCGCACCGGGCAGCACGCCGACGATGAAGCCGACAACGCTGGAGCGCACGGTGCCCCACCAGGTGTGGGCCATCTCGCGCAGGTTGAACAGCTTGCGGCCGGTCTGGGTGATCATCCCGTCGCTGCTGTGGTGTTGCTCCAGCATCAGGAGGATCTCGCTGATCGAGAACACGCCGATCACGACCACCACGAACTGGATGCCGTCGGACAGGTGCACGTCGCCGCCGGTGAAGCGGTACACGCCCGAGTTCGAATCGAGCCCCACGCACGACAGCGCGAGGCCGATCACCGCGGCCAGCCCGGCCTTCATCGGCGCGTCGCCCATCAACCCGGCGATGCAGGCGAAGGCGAAGCACATCAGCGCGAAGTACTCGGCGGGGCCGAACGAGAGCGCCCAGCTGGCCAGCAGCGGCGCGAACAGCACGATGCCGGCGGTGGCGATGAGCGAGCCGACGAACGAACTCCAGGCCGAGATCGACAGCGCGACGCCGCCCAGACCCTTGCGCGCCATCGGGTAGCCGTCGAGCGCGGTCATGATCGCCCCCGCGTCGCCCGGCACGTTGAGCAGGATCGACGAGATGCGCCCGCCGTACTCGCAGCCGATGTAGACCGCGGCGAGCAGGATCAGCGACGCTTCGGGTGGCAGGCCCATCGCAAAGGCGAGCGGCATCAGGATCGCGACGCCGTTGATCGGGCCGAGCCCAGGCAGCAGCCCGACCACGGTGCCGATCAGCGCGCCGGCGGCGGCGATCAGCAGGTTGACCGGCGCCAGCGCGACGCCAAAGCCGGCCATCAGGTGTTGCAGCGTGTCCATCAACGGCCCCCCAGCACGACCGACAGCAGCCCGGTGGGCAGCACGACGTCGAGCAGCTTGTCGAACAGGAAGTACAGCGTGAAGCCGAGGC
>CAYNNW010000509.1:0-865 GCA_964398435.1 uncultured Gaiellales bacterium
CGGTGATCCGAGCGAACAGCGCTCGAGACGTGGGATCGTCGACCTCGGTGTCGAGAAGAAGATCGTTACCAAGAGCGGTGCGTACTTCTCATACGGCGATACCCGACTCGGGCAGGGGCGAAATGCCGCCAAGGCGTTCCTGCGTGAGCACCCCGATGTTGCCCAGCAGATCCTGGCCGAGATCTACGAAGCGTACGATGTGCCGATGGCAGAGGTGGCCGCGGGCGACGATGCCGCTGCTGCAAAGCCAGCTGCGAAGGCCGTGCCCAAAGAGATCAAGGATGCCGTCAAAGAGACAGTCGCAACGCCGGCCTGACCGACCGCTGCTACATCGCACCTCATGCAGCATCTGAGTTGGTGTTGCGCCTGTTTGCCCGGGTCTAGTCAAGCGACGCGGTGGCAGCGCCGACATCTGCACCATGTGGTGCAATGTGATGCGGCGAGTCCGTGTCATGGCGGGGTTGTGGCTCGCCGTGACACTTCTCGGTGCTGTCATGGCCAATCAGGCCGGGGCAGCACCAGCATGCAGCCGTGCACAGAATCAGATGCTGTCGCGGGCACAAGCCGCGGTTGACCGCACTCCAGCAGGCTATGCACGTCGTGACAGTGCAGCCGTCGTGGCGCGCGCCCGACGGCGATGTCGTGGTATTCGGTTTGCCCTTGCCGTGGCCACGACGACCCGGTCGGCTGGCGCGCCACGACTGGGGCAGCAGCGCACAGCCGGGGCACTGGTGCTTACCGGTGTTGCGCGAGGCTCACACACGGTTTGGCGATTTGACACGACCGCCACGTTCCAGCGACTGCAGCGTCGGCGGGGTTCTCGACGTGCCAGTGATCTGCGCCGCATCATGTCGATGCCGGTCGG
>CAYNNW010000509.1:875-1759 GCA_964398435.1 uncultured Gaiellales bacterium
TGATCTGGACAAGTGATCCGACGCTGCCCAGGGTCGACATTCAGGGGCAGGCGGTGGCGGCAGCTGTTCTGGCCACACAGGGAGCATCCTCGCGAACAGCGGCTGTGCGGAGTGTCCGCGCGTTTCAGCAGCAGGGAGTAATCGCTGCTGCTGGGCGGCGACCGCTGCTCGAGGCCCTTGAGGCACTGGCGAATGCGCAGTTGGCGGCGCGACGCCTGCGCGGCACTTCGCCCCAGTTGTCACGTGGGCTGATGCCGTTCGGTCGAGCATCGGCCCGCCGCATCGCTGATGCCGGACGAGGTACATGGGCACGCGTTGATGGTCACTGGGCCACCCTGGCGGAGCAGCGACGCCTGGCCGCACTTGCACGGCGTGATGCCGAGTTCAGGAACGATGCTGGCGCTCATCAGGTTGCCGCGCGCATTGCCCAGCAACTGAAGACGCCCCCTGACCTGACGTTTGCTCGCGTACCGACTGCCGCGTTCTATCCGTGGCCTGTTGACGGCGTGCGCGACAAGATGCCGATTCAGGTGGACATCGACAAACCGGGTCGGGTCACGCTCCGCATATTTGATGCAGCGGACCAGCCAGTTCGCGTTGCCACGAGCGCCAACCTGCCTCCGGGAAGCTGGACCATCTCGTGGAATGGCAGGATGACCAATGGACAGCTGGCAGGCCCCGGGGCATACCGATACTCCTTGACCGCGGTCGATTTGGCGGGCAACACGGTCACCAGCGCCGGACTCGGAACGTTCACGATTGCCCGCGACACAACGGCTCCAACCATTCGGTCTGCATCAGCTCGAATCGTCGGTCGACGTCGTCGATCGCGTGTACCCGTTCGCCTGACGTGGTCGGTCGTCGAGCCACTTTCGCCACGCACA
>CAYNNW010000510.1:0-1748 GCA_964398435.1 uncultured Gaiellales bacterium
CTGCACGCCCTCGCCGGAGACGTCGCGCGTGATCGACGGGTTGTCGGCCTTGCGGGTGATCTTGTCGATCTCGTCGATGTAGATGATCCCGGTCTCGGCCTTCTTGACGTCGAAGTCCGCGGCCTGAATGATCTTGAGAAGAATGTTCTCGACGTCCTCGCCGACGTAGCCGGCTTCGGTCAGTGCGGTGGCATCCGCAATCGCAAAGGGCACGTTGAGAATGCGTGCCATCGTCTGAGCGAGCAGCGTTTTGCCGCAGCCGGTCGGGCCGAGCAGCAGGATGTTCGACTTGGCAAGTTCGACGTCCTCGTCCTTGCCTGCCGCCGCACCCATCTGAACGCGCTTGTAGTGGTTGTACACGGCTACGGACAGCGCCCGCTTGGCGTACTCCTGCCCGATGACATAGTCATTCAGGGTGCCGTAGATCTCTGCCGGCTTCGGCAGATTGTCGAGGTCGAGCGTTACCGTATCGGAGCGCTCTTCTTCGATGATCTCGTTACACAGCTCGATGCACTCGTCACAGATGTAAACGCCAGGGCCCGCAATGAGCTTTTTCACCTGGCGCTGTGACTTGCCGCAGAAGCTGCAGAGAAGCTGTTCCTGACCCGTGGTACCTGCCATGCCCGTCTATCTTCGTCGATGTCTGCCTGGACCATTAGCCCCAGTTGGCAAATTCGTCGAACCTGAGCAGTTCCCTGTTGCACGAAGGGCCTCGTACTGGCCCGTTTTCTGCGCCACGAGCGGGAAATACTGCAATACCCGTATCGATTCGACTTCTACATACTGCCAGAGCCCGGTCGGCCGTGCCGTGGCCGGAGTGATCAGTCGACCTCGGCAGCGGCGTGTGATTCGACCACTCGGTCGATCAGGCCGTACTCCTTGGCTTCATCCGGATACATGAAGTAGTCACGCTCTGTGTCCTTGCGAACCTGGTCGTACGGCTTGCCGGTGTTCTCAGCGAGAATCCGGTCCAGGCGCTGTCGGATTTCAAGGACTTCCTTGGCCTGAATCTCGATGTCGGTTGCCTGGCCCTGGAAGCCACTGGACACCTGGTGGATCATCACCTTGGAGTTCGGGGTGGCCATCCGCTTGCCCTTGGCACCACCCGCGAGCAGGAATGCACCCATGCTCATCGCGATCCCGCAGCAGATCGTCTGGACGTCACACTTGACGTACTGCATCGTGTCGTAGATCGCCAGTCCGGCGTAGACGCTGCCACCCGGCGAGTTGATGTACAGCGAGATGTCCTTTTCGGGATCGTCGCTCTCGAGGTGCAGCATCTGCGCAACGATCAGGTTGGCGATCTGGTCGTCTACGGGCGTTCCGAGGAAGATGATCCGCTCGGCCAGCAGGCGCGAGAAGATGTCGAAGGATCGCTCGCCGCGCGAGGTCTGCTCGATGACGTATGGGACGAGGGGACTCATGCTGCTGCTCCTTGCATCGTGGTGATGTGGGCATGCCCACTGCCGTCAGGTTTGCAACCTGTCGAATGTACTTATACGTCTGCGCGGCGCCTCGACGGCGGGCGCAGGGACACGTGAGTGAGGCGTCAGTCGTCGCTGCTGGCGTCACCGGCGTCGGCGTCCGGGCTGGGCGGATCAACCTCAACGGGCTTGACGAGCTCGATCAGGCGGTCGATCGTGCGCTGAAGCAGCAGTTCACTTGCAAGCAGCTCCAGCCGACCCGAGGCGACAACACGGTCCCAGGCTTCCTGGGGGATTTCGCCGGTGTGTGCCGAGTGCTCGGTA
>CAYNNW010000511.1:0-1726 GCA_964398435.1 uncultured Gaiellales bacterium
CAACGTGGCCTGTCCCGGCGACGGGTCGATCTTCGGTCCGATGATCTGCTTCGAGGCGTACCCCAATGCGCCGGCTGCGGCGCCCATCGCTACGAACTTCATTCCGGGTGCAAATGTGACCGAACTCATACGTCCGTTGTCCTCCCAATGTGCGCGCTGTCCGGCACGCACCTGTCCAGTACTGCTCCTGCCTATCGAGTCTGGCTGGGACGCGCGTTGCAGATCAGTAGTTGAATCGCACTGCGCGCCTCATCGTGGCAAGCATGCGCCGGCCGATCGAATCAATGTCCGCGTGCGTAAAGGTCCGCCCGCGTGCAGACATCTCATTGAAGAACCGTTCGACCTCATCGACCATCGCCCCGCCGTGTGCGACCACGTTGAGCTCATGATCATGAGCTGCAGACCGTCGCGTCAGGTTGTACGACCCCAGGGTCACGAGGTGATCGTCGATAAGCAGGGCTTTGACGTGGTTGGTGCCGTCGGATTCGATCACCTGCACGCCGGCATCCAACAGCGTGCCGTAATGCGTACGTGTCAACGTCTGCACAATCGGGATCGGTGGAGGCAGCAGGTTACCTCCACTTGTCACCACACGAACGTCGCGCCCCGCGTAGGCCGCTCCAGCCAGAGCGTCAACGAGTGATGCATCGCCGAGAACTGGCGACCCGGCCCAGACCCGATGTTGCGCCCCCGCAATGGCGTCGCGATGGAACTCCGTGATCGACTGATTTCCAACAACCGGCGAGTTTTCCAGCAGCCAGACGCTCTGGGCTCGGCCGCCGACGGTCTCATCGATCACGGCAAGGTCTCGTTGTGCCCGGTCGAGCGTTGCCAGATGCCGTGGCGTCACCTGGCCGCCGATGTCGCGCCAGCGTTCAAGGAACCGCTCTGCGGCGTCATGTGCGTTGGCGCCGTGCAGTTCGACCATCGCATCGTGCCATCCCTCGAACATCTCACCGAAGTTCATGCTGCCGACATACGCGATCTTTCCGTCGACCGTGACGATCTTGCGGTGGTCGACGTACTTGAGGGCGGGATTTCCGGTCAGCGGGCGTGTCATGATCACGTTCAGCCCGGCCTTGCGCAGCTGGCGGATATTGCGCCACGACGACAGTCCGGGCACGTACGTCGATCCGACCATGTCCAGAACGAGATTGGCTTCGACACCGTTCCGATGGCGTTCAATCATTGCCTCGGCCAGTGCCTCGCCGGTTCCGCGCGGTTGCAGCGCGAAGACCGACGCGTTGACGACTTCCTCTGCCCCGGCAACCGCATCCAGCAGTGCTGGCATCACCCGATCCGGGCCAAACAGGGGGCGTGGCAGATGGGCATCGGGCACGATCGCGTCGGCACGAATCAGGCCGCTCGGCGGCCCAATCGGGGTGCCCGATGGTGCCGTCGCCCGCGGCTGCATGCTTCGACCGATTATCGATCCGCTCGTCATTCCGGGGCGTCCCTTGTCCCAGTTGCCTCACGGTCCCGCGTGAGCTCGCACCAATTCCCCGATACCAGCGTGTCGAAGAACGCGTCAATCCGCGTTTCAATCCCGGAAGTGCCCGAATGACGGTTCCTGTTTGAACCCGTGCCGGATCGCTGGTATCGTTCCGCGTCCGATGCGCCCGCGGCGCGGCCTGTGCCTGTGCCCGCTGGCGTTGGATGCCCCGACGGTCCACCGACCACCCGGAAGCGGAGTTACATGCCCACTATCAACCAGCTGGTCCGCAAG
>CAYNNW010000512.1:0-1721 GCA_964398435.1 uncultured Gaiellales bacterium
GTTTTTACCTCAACGGGCAAAGTAAACCTGCGCAACGAGAAGCACGCGCGTTCGGCCATCGCTGTCAACCATCACGTCAAGAACGAGCGATGACACGCTCGGGCCTGCCCCAGTGTCGATCCGATCGCCTGCATCGGGAGTGATTGGCAGGTCCTTCAGCCGTGCGCGCCGTGTCTGGCCGTCGCTCGACCAGACTCCCGATGGGCGGATTCGTACGTGGTACACGCCCGTTGCTCTCCTGTTGGGCGCAGCTTCGGTGTAGACCACGTGGATATCCGGGCTGATTCCGTCAGGGTCTGAAGCAAGCCGGAAGTAGGGACGCTCTCCCGGAACCGAGATCAGCGACCGGGCCCTCGTGAATCGTGGTGTGCGATTGCCGCGGGGGGGTCGCGCCCACGAGACGGCTGGCTGGAAGTCTCCGCCCCGCCACATCAGCCACAGTCGGCTGCGCGTCGACGCCGGTTGTGGGTAGGTGAATCCCCAACGCCCATCAGTGTTCGTGCCAACCTCGCGCGGCTTCTCCCAGGCATCGATTCTGCCTGGAGCTGATTGCCGTCGATACCACAGGTGACGTCCATTGTGGCGGGACCAGAACACCGTGATCCTGCCGTGAGAATCAGCGCTCAATGCCGGGCTGTTGTGGTCGTCGCGTTGGCCGGTCGCGCCGACAACCACATCCTCGGCTGCTCCGGTTGCCTCGCTCAGGCGCCCCACCCGGATCGCTCCTCGCTCATCGATCCAGCCGACGAAGACATCGCTTCCGACCCGCAGCGCATGTGGCGCCGCATACGTGTTCCAGGACCCCTCGCCAATCCGCGTGGCGCGTGGCGCTGCGGATGACCACGGTGACTGCCAGCCGGCGTCGGAGGTGTTCACGGGTGCAACAGGTGGGAGCGGTGCGCGCCCGCCGATCAGCTGCCTGATTCGTTGTTCATCCCGTCCCGCGCCACTCGCGAATGGCGCAACTGTGCACACTGTCGCTACGGCCATTGCCAGAGCGCTGCTCCGCAGGACTGTTACGGGAATGGGCATCGGACGTGAATGGTATCGCCAGGTGCCACGGTTCGCCCGCAAGCGCGCCTGAGCTGCCGGTACAATCGTGCCATGAGCGAGTGTCCGTGTGGGTCAGGAAGCGACGAAGGGCAGTGCTGCCTGCGCTATATCGAGGGCAGCGCAGTGCCGCCGACGGCCGAGGCGTTGATGCGGTCGCGGTATACGGCATTTGTCACCGGAAATGTTGACTACATACTTGCCACCAACCACAGCGACACCCGCGATGAGGTGTCCCGCGAAGATGTCGAGCACTGGTCTCGTGATAGCGAATGGCTTGGGCTGACCATACGTTCGGTCGAGGACGGCGGCGAAGCAGATGACGAGGGAGTTGTCTCGTTTGTGGCGCGATACTCACTCGACGGTCAGCTGGTGAACCACCGCGAGCGTGGCAGGTTCCTGCGCGAAGACGGCGAGTGGCGATTCCACTCGCCGTTGACAGCAGCTGATGATGTGCCCGACCTGGTACCTGTGACCCCGCGATCAGAGGTTGGTCGCAACGATCCGTGCCCGTGCGGTTCCGGACGCAAGTACAAGAAATGCTGCGGCGCCTAAGTCGTCGCAGATCCCGCTCCTCCTGGAAAGGTACTGAACATGACATGGCTGACACGCCTGGTGACCGGCAAGGTTGCCCGCTGGATTGTCGTTCTGCTCTGGCTGGTCGTCGGTGG
>CAYNNW010000513.1:0-1721 GCA_964398435.1 uncultured Gaiellales bacterium
GCTGGCGCCGGCGCCCAGTCCCTGGATCACCCGGACGACGATCAGCGCGGTCATCATCTTTGTCAGGCTCGCAATCGCCCGCTGCGACGTCGGTGATGCCGTGCCAAGGATCGACCCGTCGCGCATGTCGACGACCGCCCACGACGGTGCTGACACGCCGCTGGGAGGTGGCGGCAGCGTCGCAGATACGTCGTCCATCCCCACGGGAAGCACTGGTGTCTTCGGTGGGGCCGCTTCGACGGCTGCATCCGTGCCCGAGGTGGATGTGGTCGACGTGGTTGTAGTCGACGTGGACGTGGTCGACGTGGATGAAGTCGGGGTGGTTGTGGTCGACGTGGATGTGGTGGTCGTCCCTGTCGGTTGTGACGTTGCGGCGGTGGCAAGTGTCACACCGGCACAGCCAGCAATGGCCAGCGCCATCAGCGCAGTCGTAACGGGGAATCGAACTCGCATCAGCGACCGCTGGTCGAGGCTGCGTCCTTCGTGGATTTCGGCGCACAGCGTGCCGGATCGACCACGAGAATCGAGCCGACCTGCAACGTGCGGAAGTCAGATACCTGCTTGTTGCAGGCCTCAAGCTGTTCGACTGTCAGGGCGTTGGCTTTGGCGATGCTCTCAGGTGTGTCTCCGGGCTTGACCCGGACACCTTTGCGCCCCGTGCGCGGAGCAGTCGTTGTACCAGCGGTTGTGCCACCGCTGGTCTTTGCCGTCGAACCCTTGTCGTCAGCAACCACGGTCTTGGTCTGGCTGTCGCCGACAACCCCCGCGGCTTCCAACCGATTCCAGGCGAACAGCACGATGACGAGCAGGCACACGGGAGCCACGATCGTCCACAGATTCGGGCGCCATCCCTTGCGCACGTTGAAGTCATCATTCTTCGCCATCGTCGCCATCCTACCTGCCTCCTCGGGCCCCAGCATGGTCCACCGTGCATACGTCGTCCACCGACCCGGCAAACTGCCGTACGCGATCACGTAAGGCTATCGTGAACGCGTCGTCCAATGCCACAGGTCCGTTTTCGGCAGGCGGGATCAGGGATCGTGATGCCGACACGACCACCGGGCCACAGCGTGCCCCGGGTGCAGGCCGCAGGGGGAGCAGGTCCGATGGAGAGCCGCCCTGTGCACCAACGCCGGGGATAAGCAGCGGTGTCGTTGGCATCAGCCGTCGCGCTTCTTCCAGGATCTCCGGCACGGTCGATGGGACAACGGCTCCAACATGTGGCCCTGCCTCCTCGACATGGCGCGCCATCGTTCGCCAGGCCGGCTCCTGCATCGCCCCGGCTCCCGGATTGGTCGTCCGTACGACGACGTAGATCACGCCATTGCGGGCGCGAGCAACCTCGGCTGCGGAATCGAGCGCATCGGGGCCGGTCCATCCGTGCATCGTCAGCGCGTCACCGCCGCCCCCGTACAGGGACTCCGGTGCCAGCCACGCGTCCGCGTAGGCGCGATGGACATGGGGGATATCGCCGCGTTTGGCATCGATGATCACGGCGCGCCCCTGCTGGCGAGCGTGCCTGACGGAGTCAGCCAGAACCCGCACACCCTCGGGGCCGAGAAGCTCGAACCAGGCCACCTGGAACTTGACCGCGGGCACACCGCAGTCGGCTGCGGCATCAATCAGGGATGTCGACAACCGCGCGGCGACGTCAACGCGTGTGGAGTGCGCAGCATCGGAGGATGAGAATCGGGCGAGCAGTGCGGGGAGCGGATCAATCC
>CAYNNW010000514.1:0-1718 GCA_964398435.1 uncultured Gaiellales bacterium
AATAGGTTTTCAGCGAATCCGCGAACGCCGGATCGTCCGGCGCGTGCGACAGCACCAATTCATCGAACAGATCGATCTTTGCGTAAGCCAGCAATTTGGCCAGCTCTGGCCGCGTCAGCCCAAGCTTCGCCGTGCGCAGCAGCGGATCGAGCGCCTGCGCCCATTTGCCGATGGCCTCGTCCAACTGACCGCACAGGTGGCTCAGGGTACCGAAGGTGGCGGACTGCTCCATCCGCTGCTGGCCGAGCGAACCGTCTCAACCGCCTGCATCGTCATGTGTACCGGCGACCGTGGACTGGCTGGCGGTCTCAATGCCAACGTCCTGCGCCGCTCGGTTCAGCTGGCGCGTGACCTGGAAGCCGACGGAGTCACGGTCCGCTGGGTCGGCGTCGGTCGCTAGGGTGTTGGCAGCCTGCAGTTCCGCGGCTTTGAGGTGGACCAGGCCTATCGAGGATTCACCGACAACCCTCAGTTCCGCAACGCTGAGGAGATCGCCGGTTACCTGTCGACCCGCTTTACCGACGGCGAGTATGACCGAGTCATTCTGGTGTACAACAACTTCGAATCGGCCATGTCACAGCAGGTACTGGTCAGGGATCTTCTGCCGTTGACGGACGAACTGTTGCGCCACGCATTGGATACGGCAGTATCGGCAGACGCGACGGGCGATACTTCCGACACATCGTCGGCCAGCGAAGCCCACGGCGGCACCGTCGATGCCGAGTGGATATTCGAGCCCACTCCGGAAGGCCTGCTCGATCGTCTCGTTCCAACGTACGTCGAACAGACAGTTTTCAGAGCACTTCTGGAGTCGACTGCATCCGAGCATGGCGCACGAATGACCGCAATGCGCAGTGCATCGGACAACGCCGGCGACATGATCGACGACCTGACGCTTGCACGAAACCGTGCGCGACAGGCTGCAATCACCCAGGAAATCCTCGAGGTCGTCGCAGGCGCCGACGCCCTGTAGTGACCCGACAGACACGTATCAGACACCACCGAACGCCCAACACCACGGAGATCAGACCACGATGAGCCAGAACGGAAACAGCGCAGCAGGCGCCGAAGGAAGCATCGTCGAGATTAAGGGTGTCGTGCTCGACATCCGCTTCCCCAATGGACAGCTTCCAGCGATCTACAACGCGCTGCGAATCGACGTCCCTACTGCAGACGGCGGCACACACATGCTGATCGCCGAAGTGCAGCAGCACCTTGGTGACGACAAGGTTCGCGCGGTTGCCATGGATGCAACCGACGGCATGTCACGCGGCCTGGCTGCGTACGACACGGGAAGCCCGATCAGTGTCCCGGTTGGCGAGCAGGCGCTCGGCCGCATCTTCAATGTGACGGGTGACGCCATCGACAATCAGCCGTTTGAGTCGGGGCAGCGATGGCCAATCCATCGTGCTGCGCCTGCGTACGATGAGCTGAGCACCGAGACCGAGCTGCTGGAAACCGGCATCAAGGTCATCGACCTGCTCGCGCCATACGTCAAGGGCGCCGGCGTCGGCAAGACCGTTCTGATCATGGAGCTGATCAACAACATCGCCAAGTTCCACTCAGGTCTGTCTGTGTTCGCCGGTGTCGGCGAGCGGACCCGTGAAGGCAACGACCTGTGGGAAGAGATGAAGGAGTCCGGCGTCATCGACAAGACAGCGCTGGTCTACGGGCAGATGAACGAACCCCCCGGCGCCCGCCTTCGCGTTGCACTCAGT
>CAYNNW010000515.1:0-1710 GCA_964398435.1 uncultured Gaiellales bacterium
GCCAGCCCCCCGCGGGTGGCACGCAGCACACCGGCTTCGGTCAGCTCATCGCAGGCGCTGTCGACCGCCCCGTCAAACTGCTGGAGCTCGGATTCGCCGATCGGAAGCTCGCAGGCTGCTGCAGCAACGTGCGGCGTCAACAGATGCAGGTTGGCGGGATTGACGACTGCTCGCTCCAGCGGGCGCTCGTAGATCAGCTCCGGTTGTGCGGTGAGCAGCTGGTCGAGCAGATCCTCGCCCGCGACCATCATGCACAGCGCATCCGCAGAGCCGCGCCCGGCTCGGCCCCACTGTTGCCGCAGGCTCGAGATGCTGCCTGGAAAGCATGTGACCACCGAGGCGTCCAGGTGGCCGATATCGATGCCCAGCTCGAGGGCGTTGGTGGCGACAACGCCACGCAGCTTGCCGGACATCAGGTCGCGCTCGGTGCGACGGCGTGCCTCGGGCATGTAACCGCCGCGGTACGGTTGCAGGCGTGTAATCAGCTCGTCGTAGCCGCGACGTTCAAGCTCATCACAGGCCCAGCGGTGCACCAGCTCGCACGCTCCCCGTGTGCGCACGAAGGTGATGACTGACAGGCCATCGATCAGCATTCGAGCAGTCAACCGAGCCGCTTCACCCAGGGGGCTTGCCCGCTCACCATCATCCTCGTCCGGGGGCGGATTCCACAGGATCATCCGTCGCCGGCCGGCGGGGGATCCCTCGTCGCCGACAACGGTGATCTGGTGTCGGTCCACACCCGCGAGTGCTTCGAGCTGCTCGGCGGGATTCGCGATCGTCCCCGATGCAATTACCCAGCGTGGTGATGCGCCGTAGTGCTCCAGCACACGTCGCAGCCGCCACATCACCAGCGCCACGTGTGTGCCGAACACGCCGCGGTAGACATGGGCCTCATCGATGACCACCAGCTTCAGCCGCGCCAACAACCGCGCCCAGTCGCTGTGCCGCGGCAGCAATCCGCGCGACAGCATGTCGGGGTTGGTCAGCAGCCAGTTGGCCTCCCGTCGTGCCAGTGTTCGGGCAGCAGGCGCGGCGTCGCCGTCGTAGATCATTGCCCGCACGTCCGGGAGTGCCAGCTCGCTCAACCGTCGAGCCTGATCCTGGGCCAACGCCTTCGTCGGTGACAATTGCAGCACGCAATTCGTGCGGCTCGCCGCAATCTCGTCGGCGCCGATCACGGTCCAGCACAGGGATTTGCCTGCGCCTGTGCCGCCAGCGAGTGCGACAGAGCGATCACCATGCAGAGCCGCCACCGCGGCATGCTGGAACGAATACAGCGACTCGATGCCGCTCTGGACCAGTGCGTCTTCGACCTGCGGGTTCAGCCAGTTCGGAAAAGCTACTGACCTGCCAGCGCGGGCACGCAGCGCACGACTGTCGACAGCCGCCTCCTCACGGGCAAGCTGACGACCGATACTCAGCGGCGTCGTCTCAGGCGCGGGTCTGGGTCCACTGCGCGAGGGCGGCATCGAGCTTCGCCTTGGGCATGGCTCCAACCAGCTGGTGGACCTGCTGGCCGCCGTCAAAGACCAGCAGCGTCGGAATGCTCAACACCCGGAATCGCTGTGATGCGGCGGGGTTCTCATCGACGTTCAGCTTGACGACCTTCATGCGGCCCTCGTGCTCGGCGGCAAACTGCTCGAGAACGGGGTTCATCTGTCGGCATGGTCCGCACCATTCGGCCCAGAAGTCCACGAGCACCGGAATGTC
>CAYNNW010000516.1:0-1705 GCA_964398435.1 uncultured Gaiellales bacterium
CCTAAACAGGACTGCCCAGCGGCACGCTGAGCTTGAATGGCGGCACCGGTACAGGCGCCACCCTGACGGCGAGCTTCGGCATTCGTGCCATCAGTGTCGGCAACAAGGGCCAGGGCTACACCGGCGCACCGACCTTGAGCGCGCCGGGCGGTACCGGATTTGCCGCCACGCTGAACTTGAGCCAGGCCATCGAGGGCAACGACTACCTGGAGTTTGACGCGAGTCTGGACATCGCCGATGTGCTCGAACGTACCGGCCTCGCGTTGTCGGCGGGCGATGGGCTGTTTGTACGCAGCAACACCGCCAACAGCGTGAACTTCTTCGCCATCGGCTTTGAAGAAGTGGCTTAAGGAGAGCAACGCATGCGCCATCTTCGCAGCAGCACCCGCACCCGCGTGCCGGGCATCGCCCCAGGAACCCTCGCCGGTCTCGGCGCCCACGGCTTGGTCAACAACAGTATCTACCAGGGACAGAACAGCCTGCAGCCCTGGCAGCAGCCGTTTCATGCCTTGTTCAACTGTCGCAACGCGAGCAATCCCAGTGACACCAATACCAACAACGCCGCCCAGTTTCTCTGGGAGGCGCCGCGCGACTGGCACTACGCCCGTAGTGACGGCACCCTGGGGCTTACCCGTCAGACCTTGGATTTGATCAACAGCGGCAACAACCTGACCGCCCTCGCGGTACTGGCCTTGTTCGTCAGGAACCTGTCGTCGGCCACCGTGAGCCGCAGCCTCTCGGTGCAGTGCCACCACAACGGCAACAACATGAGCAATGGCGGCTTGGTGGTGATGAGCCCGGATGGGGTGCGCGGCAGTGTCAATAGTGTCAGTCGCAGCAATGTCTGGTCGCCGGCCTGGTCGTACTCCAACGTCTATACGGTCTCCGGCAGCGGCACGGTGAGCATCCCCTCGGGACGCAGCGTCGCCATCGTCCTCTGGGGCATGGATGGCCCGCAGCAGCGCATGGACGCTGGCAGCCAGCAGACCGGCTACCAGGGCCAGTTGTATCTGGCGCTGACCAATCTCAACAGCTTCCTGTCGGCCAATGATCTCGTGATCGATCACGAGATGACCAATGCCGCGATGACCCGGCACCTGACCTGGGATCGCGATGTGTGGAATTACTGAGGGTGATGGAGAAGGACATGGACATGAATTTGCTGACCTTGATTCGTTTTGAGGCGGGGGGCCGGGCGCTGGAGTCACGACTTTCGGAAACCCCGCTGCCCGGTTGGGAGGAAGCCCCCGAGTGGTTCACCGTCGGCATGCGGGCGCAGAAAGCGGCGGATGGCCAGATCGTGCCGGTGCCGGAAACGCCAGACGACGCCACGCAGGTGCATGACTTACTGAGCGCCATCGACACCGAGCGCGACGCCCGGATCGCCCGGGGCAAACCGCATGTCTTTCCCGATGGCACGACCGGCACGGTGCAGTTACGGCATGCGCGCGACACTGCCAACGTCAATGCGCTGGCCAGTGCCGGCACCGCCTTGCTGGCCTTGTCGGATCAGCACAGCACGCTCGCGTTTCGCGATGGCGAGGATGTGACCCATTCGCTGACTGCGGCCGAGGCCGTGCAGTTGGGTCTGGCGGTGATGCAGTGGGTGTCGGCGCACTACACAGCCGCCTGGGCCCACAAGGACGCGCTGCGGGCCTTGCTCGCGACAGCGAATGATGCCGGGGCCAGCAAGTCGGCCCGCACG
>CAYNNW010000517.1:0-1701 GCA_964398435.1 uncultured Gaiellales bacterium
CTTGGCTCCGGCCGTGCTCCAGATCTCTCATCGCATCCCAGAGCAGCACGGACCGCTCAGCCTGTGCATCGCGAGGGAGTGTGGGCAGGAAATCCAGTAGTCCCTCGAGCCCGATCAGGTCCCAATCGGTGACTTGATCTTTCGCCCCGGAGGATCTGGGTTGTGGACTGTTTTCGCGAAGTGCCGCCATCTCTTCGGAGGAGAGTCCGCTTCGGGGCGGGATGGGGCGCAGGTAGTCCAAGGCGCCGGCTTCGCGGACTATTCTCCGGACTTCCTCACTGCCGAGAGTCTCGTTGGAATCGTCGAGAAGGTAGACGCCAGCCACACCGCTGAACAGGTTCCGGATCCGCTGTGTCGGCAGATACACCTGTCTTGGTTGGCCGAAGTACCGCTTGTCTGTGCCCAGATCGATCATCGACACGAAGTAGGCAGTGCCCAAGGTTTCGATCAGGTGTGCTCGTCGCGACGTCGAGTCGGAGGAAGCTGCTCGACTGATGCGGCGAAGGTCCTGCTCGTAGTCACTGGCGTCGATTGCCCCGGGCCGGTACTTGGGGAGGACGTGGCGAATCACATCCTCTACGGGATCCGGCTCAGTGAGGTTCAGCTTGTCTCGGGCGAAACGCCGCGACGCTTCTGTCGTCACGACTTCGCGTTTCACGAGCGGGAACCCAGTTATCGCGGTGTCATCATTCGGCAAGTATGCGGTGGCCTCGCCGTTGACAACAGCTGGTACGTGGCTGCCATCGGTGAGCCGGACAAGTGGACGCGACTCCAGACGGGTCCGCCCGAGCGTGAGGCCACCCAGGAACTCATACAGTGCGCGAATCCAGTCGTCGTCCTGGCTCTCGAGGAACTCCCGCGTAAGGCGGGGAACGAGGAACTCTGGAGAGAGCGTCCGCACTTCGGCGGCCTTCGTCAGGTAGTTGAAGAGGTCCGCAGTCCGGTCCTCCGTGATGCCGTCGCTGAGCCAGGCGGATTCGGTTCCGAGGATCCCGGACAGTTGGTCGCGGCTGAGAAGCGCCCGAAGGTCCCGCGTGCCGATCACTGCTCCTTCAGCCGAGACGAAGCCTCCGTCATTGGTGGGCAGTAGGGGCTCAGCCCTGATTGCGTCGAGCACGGCTTGGTAGAGCGGCGCAAAGAACCTGCCATTGATGCCTTCGTATGCGTCGGTGCGGATGGGCAGGCACTGGAGGACGGCGGAGGTCAGTTTCCCGGCATCTCGGAGCCAGCGCAATGCATCGACGATGACGGTCGCTGTTTGGGCGACGAGCGAGTGATTCCACGGATCGAAGCGCTTGACGTTGTCGCGGCTCGGAGTGGTCTCGTAGGGACCCTGAACTGCCAGTCCGCAGTGTGTGTCGACCGCAGTGGGGAAGAAGACAGTCAGCCTGGACTGGGAGCGCTGACGAACCTGCCACTCGGATGCTGTATCTTGCCTGTCGAGGGCGAACGCGACCTCGACGTAGAGCTCTTTCTCGGTTCCGTCCGCTCGACGGCGAAAGAGGAGCCACTGCTCATCGGTGTCGCCAGCGCGCTCGGAGTCCTGGCCGACGATTGTGACTATCGACGCGAACTCGTCCAGGAGCTCACGGGCGAGGCTCGATCCCGGGACAACGGCCAGGAAGTCGATCAGCGCCTCGAACCAGTCTCCCAGGACGTTCACATCCTTCAGCCCCACGTCATGGCCGAGCGGCTCCTCCG
>CAYNNW010000518.1:0-1684 GCA_964398435.1 uncultured Gaiellales bacterium
CCTCGGCAATCTTCGCCTCGAGCGTCGTTGGAAGCTGCTCACCGGTATGACACAGAATGCCGTTTCGAACCTCCGCAGTCAGGTTCAGACCGCGGCCATCCTTTTCCAGGCAGTCGACGACGCGCAGCGACTGCTCATTGTGAAAGAAGCGGCGCCCGAATCGCTCGGTCAGGACCGCGTCCAAGGCGTGCTCACCCGTATGACCAAACGGCGGATGCCCCAGATCATGTCCCAGCCCGATGGCCTCGACCAGATCCTCGTTCAGGCGCAGCGCTCGACCGGCAGCCCGGGAGATTGCCGTCACCTCGAGCGTATGGGTGAGCCGCGTACGGTAATGGTCGCCGTCGGGAGCGATGAACACCTGTGTCTTGCCCAGAAGTCGCCGAAAGCTCTTGGTGTGGAGGATCCGATCCCGATCGACCTGGAACGGCGACCTCAGTGAGCACTGATGTGGCTCCTCCGGATCGAGCCGCCCCGCTGTGCAGTAACTCTTGACGGCAAGATCGCTCAGCGCTGCATCCTCGCGCACGCGCATGTCACTGACAAAACGATCGGCGACTGCACCAGGAAGTACTGACATCAGGATTGTGGCCCCACGTCAACCTGAAGCTCTGTCACATCACCGAGCGCCTCGAGCACTGACAGTGTGTGAGAGACGATTGCCAGCCTGTTGCGTCGTATCGCAGGATCGTCAGCCATCACCATCACGCCAACATCGCGATCGAAGAATGCGTCGACCGCGGCTCCGAGCGTTGCAGCCAGTGACACCGCATCGTCCCACTCACCGAGGTCAACGTGACGATTGAGAGGTCCGGTGACATCCTGCAGCTGCCGCCACAGGCCGCGCTCCGACTCCTCGACGAGCAGGGTGTCGTCAACTGTGACCCCGCCCGACAGCTCGTCACCTGCTTTGGCCAGGATTCGATCGCATCGCCGGGCAGCTGCCAGCACCGCACGAAAACCGGCATCATCGGACTCGACTGCATGGTCAAGTGCGCGAGCGAGCCCGTTCAGCTGCTGCAACGTCGGCAGGGCCGCCTTGCGCGCCGCTCGAACCGCGTCGACCCGGATGTCGTCATCCTCAAGCTGCTTGCTGAGCCGATCGTCGATGAATGCCCGGATCGAAGTCAGCATCTCTGCCGTAGGCTGGGCAAACCCCTGGCGCTCAATTGCGTCGGCAGCGATCCGGAGCGCCGTGTCGATATCAATCGGTATTCCATGCTCGGTCACGATCCTGACCACGCCCGTGGCAGCTCTCCGCAGCCCATGAGGATCACGACTACCGGTTGGCTGCTCGCCAATTGCGAATGCGGTGACCAACAGCTCGATCTTGTCGGCCAGCGCCACGATCGCAGGCACACCGTCCGGTGGCAGCGCGGATCCGGCGCCCCTCGGCAGGAACTGCGAATCGATTGCTGCGACAACCGCTGGATCAGCCCCCGCGGATGCCGCGTACAGCGACCCGGCGAATCCCTCCAGCTCTGCAAACTCCTGAACGACATGGCTGACCTGATCAGCCTTTGCAAGTCGGGCTGCTTCGAGAACGAGACCGCTATCGACGCGCGCCTCACACTGTCGGGCAAGCTCTCCTGCGACAGCCACGATCCGCTCGGTGCGATCTGCAAGCGACCCTGCCTTGGCATGGAACACCACGGCACCGAGCGATGCAGCCATGTCGTCGAGC
>CAYNNW010000519.1:0-1679 GCA_964398435.1 uncultured Gaiellales bacterium
GGAGCTGATTCGACCGGCATGGTGGCGCTTCCACAGTCGGGCGGCGGCGGTGTGCCCGTCACACCCGCTCCCACGACGGGACCTGCTCCCCTCTCGGTTCAGTACGGCGCACCGGCCGGCTATGGCTATGCGGCGGGATATGGCGCTCCGATGTCGACTGCCACATACGGTGCGAACTATGCGTCGATGATGGCGATGTCCGTCGTTGGTCAGGCCCAGAATTCGAAGGTGAAGGTCGATGCCAAGGGCGTCAAATCCCTGTCGTTCAGCCTGACCAAGGCAGACCGCAAGGCACTGAAGGCACAAACGAAGGCCGCGCGATTCCGCGCCTCGGCAGAGGCCATGCGCGAGCAGATGGGGCGTGATGCGGAACGCCTTGCGGCACTGGATTCGCTCGTTGAGGAGGCCATGGGCGATGAGGCTCGGCTGCGCAATGCCCTGCAACGTCGGCTGATTGCACGCTACAAGCACGGCCAGGAATCGGCCGCGTCCGCGGTACTCGGGTCGGACGATCTTGCCAGCGCGCTCCGCTCGGTCAATCTGCTCGATGAAGTGCTTGCCAGCGACGAGGATCTGGCAGCACAGCATGCGATATCAGTGCAGCGGCTCGAGGATGCCCGCCTGGCGCTCGAGCAGATTCGCGACAAGCACGGCAACCAGTCGCTCAACGATGAAGCAGAAGCAGATCGACTCGAAGCACAGCTTGACGAGGCTCGCGAGGCACACATGGGCAAGGACGCGAAGCCAACAGCGCCTGAGGAAGACAAGAACGGCGGAGTGATGGTCAAGCGGACTCCGGACAAGAATCCTAATAACGACGCCTGGTCCGCAATGCAGCAACCCGCCGACGATGCCTGGGCGATGATGCCGGGCCTGCCCTATGGTGGCGGCAGCATGTTCACGCCGTCCACGTTCGGGTCGGGCGCCTACAGTGGCGGCACCCGTACTCCCCGGCGAATCGCGACTCCGCAGGAGATCGCGGCAATCCTCAATGACCCCCGCATCGACGTCTACGCTGCCGGTCGCCAGGACATTGCCACCGGACAGATCGACGGTCGACTGATCGACGCCCTCCTGCTGATGGCCAACCGCTTCGGCTCACTGCGGATCACGTCGCTCAAGTCCGGACACGGCGTATACACGGCGTCCGGCAACGTTTCGGAGCACTCCTTTGGATGCGCTGCAGACATCGGCTCAGTCGGCGGCGTGCTGATCCAACCCTCCAGCCAGGGCCCCGGCTCACCCACCGAGGCCGCGGTCAAGTTCCTGGCAGCATTCACCGGCGATCTGGCTCCACACCAGGTGATTTCGCTGAGCTCGCTGGGGGGGCCAACACTTGCAATGGGCGACCACGGCGACCACATCCACCTCGGCTACAGCTGCTGACGACGGACATTGCAGCTGATGCAGGATTCCGAATCGAGAGCGAATCGGCTCTCTGAGCCGGTGCAAAAGAATCCGCGCGAGCAGGCACACCGCTACTCGGCGAGAACCGTTGCAATCATCCGATGCCCCTGCGCTTCGAACACCTCATCCCCGACCATGAAGGCCCAGGCTGCCGTGCCGATAGCCTCCCGGACGCGAACCCGGTGCCATCCATCGTCATCGCGAGGGTCTGAGCCATAGCCAGCGATGAACGCAGCTTCCAGATCGGCACTCCCCTGGAACTGTTGAAATGA
>CAYNNW010000520.1:0-1674 GCA_964398435.1 uncultured Gaiellales bacterium
ATTCTGGCCACATTCTTCGTGCAGATCTTCTGCGTATCAACAGCGTTCGCGCAGTCGGGAGTGACCTTTCGTTCGACAACGGTGGATGTACCGGCTGGCAAGCAGGTCACCGTTTCCGCAGTATGTAAGGCAGGCGAAACCCTGATCGGCGGCGGATACGGAAACTCGATGAACGCGCGAGCCATGCATATTTCTTCCGCGAACCTGACGACCGACAAGTACGGTTCGACATCGTTCCAGGTGACGGCCAACAACTACACACAGCTGACTCGACCCGTCACCGTAACGGCATACTGTGCGGCGGTGGTCGTGCCGATTGCACAGCACTCGACCACGGTGAATGTCCCGGCTCGCGCCCAGGTGACCGCAACTGCGACCTGTGCCGCCGGTGAGACCCTGATCGGTGGCGGGTTCACAAATCCAATGAACTCACGAGGTCTCGTGGTGACGGCAGCAACTGCTGTGACGAACAAGAACGGTGTCACGTCATACATCGTCACCGCCAATAACGTATCGACGCTGGATCGCCCGATCAGCGCAACGGCGTACTGCCTTCCCGCAATCGTTCGCGTGGTGCAGCGTGCCACCACAATCGACGTTCCAGCCGGGCAACAGATGACTGCGACGGCATCGTGTGCAGCGGGCGAGACGCTGATCGGTGGCGGGTACACGAACCCGATGAACTCACTGAATCTCGTGGTAACTCAGGCCAGCGCCAGCACAGACAAATACGGTCTGTCGGCCTATCACGTGACGGCCAACAACTA
Organism: uncultured Gaiellales bacterium; assembly: GCA_964398435.1. GTDB lineage: Bacteria > Actinomycetota > Thermoleophilia > Gaiellales > SKUG01 > CAYNNW01. The sequence goes on from CAYNNW010000520.1 coordinate 768, forward strand.
CACGACGCTGGTGCGACCGATCATCGCAACCGCGCTGTGCGTGTGACCGCCGGCCGTTGTGCCACTAGTAGCGACTGGTGGCCTCGTACCGGCGACTGCTGGCGTTCCACTCTTTGACCAGTCCGAATCCTGACGCACACCGGGCATAACGCGACGGGCAATCGGCGTGCCCTGCGCTTCTCATTTTCACGACCCTGCGCTTCTCAGCCCAGAACGTCAGCAGCGCCGTTCCACTTGCCGTGCGTGAACCGCCGCTGTACACCGCCCAGCTGCAGCGAAATCGATGACGCGGACGCCGCCGGCACGATGCGCGCATCGTGCCATCGAACCAGAGGGACTCCTTCAGCAGCGACTTGGCCCGCGACGTCGACACTGGCGTTCGCCACTGTCTGGCGGCGCTGGCCTGTGCCGGGATCAGCAGCACAAGCGCGAGGACGAAGATCGATACGAGCGGTGTGATTCGTGGAGTTCGTCTGCTCATGGCCGGGTGATTGCCGCTGCATCCCGCGAACAAACCCGCGGGGGCAGCACCTGCCGTCAAGTTCGCTGCGAACACCGGGGTGGTGCATGCTGCGCACCGTCATGACCGCCAGACGCGCTACACTGTGCCGTGGAGGGAAGCCTCCGAGGTTGATTTTCTTTTCCGAGTCGTTCGCTCAGGCGCCCAGAACCGGTCAAGTCTGATTCCGGTATTTCCACAGTGCTGGCGCTTTTCGGAGCCGCCCGCAGCAGTCGAACAGCGAGCGCCATTTCCTTCGCAACGAATGCCACAGCCGATCATCGGTCAGCTGGCGTTCCCGTCTGCGCATCCCACTTTCCAATAGCAACGAATACCGCAATGAACACATACACAGGAGAAACGAATACCATGGCAAACGGAACGGTCAAGTTCTTCAACGTCGACAAG
>CAYNNW010000521.1:0-698 GCA_964398435.1 uncultured Gaiellales bacterium
GCATGGTCGCGGATCTTCCATACATGACCCCGGAAGACGTTGGTGGACATCTCTGGGTGTTCAATCGTGAGTTCTGGCGCCGCACGGCGGCAGATGAAGTGCTGGGCCGGCGAGACCTGCCGATCTCGCGTGTTCAGGCGATTGCCGATCTCCATGCGCTGGAGTCGCTGATGATCGAGCGGCACGTCGGATGTGCAATCAATCCCGACCTCGGCGACGGCGTGAAGGAAATCATCGCTACGCACCGCGCGCGCGTGGCAGGGGTGGAGTCGATTCCGCTGGGTGAATTCTGTGATGCGGTGGGTCGCGAACTTGCAGAGCACTTCGTCGATGGTCATCTCAAGGCGCGACTCGATCGACCGGGTCGCGCAGAGCCGAACTTCGACGAACCACCCATCGAAGTCGTGCACGAAGGCGAAGTTGCAGCCGTGCGCGTGCGCCGGTTGTGGTGGACCACGCCTGCCGAGAGGGAGGTGCTCGAGGCGTTCGCCGATTGGCGACCACCTGAAGGCACCGGCACGGTGGTTTTCGATTTCCGCGGATGTCCGGGTGGTGATGACGGGTTCATTGGAAACTGGATCGAACGCGTCGTTCCGGGCGAGGTTACCCTCGGCGGTATCGTGCGGCGAACGGGCGCCGAGCGACTCGTTGACGAATGGAATCAGCTTGTCGCATTCAATGTGCTAACGGAGTGGGAA
>CAYNNW010000521.1:708-1673 GCA_964398435.1 uncultured Gaiellales bacterium
TTCCACTCGAGACGCACGGCCGGGAGGGAGAGTGGGAAGAGGTCGAGCAGACCGTCAAACGACATCCCGAACACTTCAGCTTCGATCCAGCGACGCCGCTCATTGAGCAGCTTCGCACGGCAGAGGCTGGCGCATCCGGGATCGAGGAGATTCCCATCGCGTTGCATGGCCAGGCGGCTGAATCGCTCACCTGCCAAATTGTGGCATTGATCGACGCGGACACCGGATCCTCGGCGGAGAGCTCGGCCATCATGCTGCGCATGGCGACCGGAGCGACCATTGCCGGCACGCCAAGCTACGGATGTGTCGACTGGGGCAACGTGATCAATTACCCGGTGCCAGGGACAGGAACACGGTGGTGCCTCCCCACACACGCGAGTCGTGGCATCGGCGGCCCGTATGACCTCGCCGGCATCACGCCCGATATCACGTTGACTGATCCCGACGCCACGATCGCAGATGCACTTGCCTTCGTCGCTGCCCGCTGATCTATCCCTGATCCACCGCTGATCCACCGCGTTGGTACGTAGATGTTTTTACCTGCACGTTAATGAAAGGATCAGCGGTTCGAGGCCGCTCACCGGCTTCATCTCGGAGCCTAGCGACGCTCGCGCACGCCCGGCGCGCATCGGGATGGTGACGCTCATACATCTGGTAGCTTCCCGCGGATCACCGTGACACTGGGAAATTCCGATCACTTCCCGATCGGCCCATAATCGAAGGAGATCCGGATGAGTGTTGTCCTCACCCCTGCCCCTATGCCAGCCGAGTTCGTGGGCAAGCAGCTTGGTACCGAGTTTCATACCCAAGAGGCATTTACCCGGTCGGCCAAGCAGTATCCGACTGTCGGCATCTATCTCAGCACCACAGCTGATACGGCCGGGGTCGGAGGCCGGATTGTTGGAACCTTCGAAGACGCCGTCGAGGCCGCTAAGGCAATCAGCCTGCAGTTCCCGGTGCACAAT
>CAYNNW010000522.1:0-1672 GCA_964398435.1 uncultured Gaiellales bacterium
ATATGACGGCGGTCGCGTTCGGCCCCACGTCAGGTAGCAACGCGCCGACGGATGCTTCCTACGTTCCAATGTTCTTGCATCTCGGGATTGTGGCGGTAGCAGGGGTTTATTTGCCTACACCAGTCGTCAGTTGGTTCCAGAACGTAGCGCGGTTGCTCGGATGACTCACATCGAACCGATGGCTGAGCTTCTACGATCAGGCGTGCCCCTCACGCCGCACGAACCCTGGCCGTGCGCCATCGTCGATATCGGGGGATGGCAAAACATGGCTGCACAGGTCGCGAGCGGGCGGGTCACACTTTTGAGCTTGTGGGGGAGCACGGACCGCGTCCACGCCGCGTTGCGCCAGGAAATGGACGTCGCAATGGTGGCCCTGGAATGTCCCAGCGGGCGGTTCCCGTCAATTGGCGCTGTTCACCTGCCGGCGATCCGACTGGAGCGCTCGATCTGCGACCTGTTCGGATTCGTCGCAGATGGCGCACATGACTTGAGGCCCTGGCTTGATCACGGGCAATGGGGTGTCCGGCATCCGATGAGCAGCGTGCCACATACAGAGCGTCGAGCTGCACCGGCATATGAGTTTCTGCCCGCCGAGGGCGAGAGCCTGCACGTGATTCCAGTTGGCCCTGTTCATGCCGGCATTATCGAGCCCGGTCATTTCCGCTTCACGGCCAATGGGGAGGCCGTCGTTCGGCTGGAAGAGCGGTTGGGTTACGCGCACAAGGGCATCGAGTCGCTGATGCAAGGAACCGATCTTGAGAACGGGATGCGACTGGCAAGCCGGAGCTCGGGTGACAGCACCGTCGCCTATGCGCTCGCCTTTGCCCGCGCGGTCGAAGCAGCGCTCGGCATACAACCACCTCCACGTGCGCATTACGTGCGCGCGATCATGGCTGAGCTTGAGCGGCTCGCAAACCACTGCGGCGACTTCGGGGCGATTTGCAATGACGCGACGTTCACGATCTTGCACGCCAACTGCGCAGTTCTCAAAGAGCACGTCTTGCGTACCGCCGCGAAATGCTTCGGCCACCGTCTGATGATGGATCGCGTGCAGATTGGCGGCGCGGGCATCGATCTGTCACCGAACGGCGTTTCGATGCTCCGCACGCTCATCAGCGTGTTTCGCCGTACGTTTCCCCGATTGGTGTCGCTCTATGATGCCAGTGCCTCGGTGCAGGATCGAACAGTATCGACAGGTGTGCTCTCAAAGGAGTTGGCTGCACAATTCGGGTGCGGCGGGTTCGTCGGCCGCGCGTCGGGACGTGACTTCGACGTCCGCAAGGCGGTTCCCTATCCACCGTACGACGCGCTTCGCTTTGAGGTCCCCGTGCGAGCAGATGGCGACGTGAATGCACGTATCTGGGTGCGCATTCTCGAGATTGAACAAAGTCTGTCGTTGATTGAACAGCTGATCGATCAAATTCCCAATGGCCCGGCACGGGCCGAGTTTGCTTCGGTTACTGGACACAATCGATTTGGCGCTGCCCTCGTGGAGGGCTTTCGCGGTGACATTTTTGTCTGGGTGCAGATCGCGCCCGATGGCGCGCTAGCACGCTGTCACTTGCGCGACCCTTCGTGGTTCCAGTGGCCACTGCTCGAAGCCGCTATCGAAGGCAACATCGTCGCGGACTTCCCTATATGCAACAAGTCCTTCAACTGTTCCTATGCTGGA
>CAYNNW010000523.1:0-1666 GCA_964398435.1 uncultured Gaiellales bacterium
GAGTTGCATGAACTCCTCGACGAGCATGTCGTTGTCTATCGCTTGCAGGGGTCGTTGTTCTTCGGTGCGGCGCAGCGCTTTCTCGAGGAACTTTCTGAACTCGATGACGCGCGCGTAGTTGTGCTCAGGCTCGGTTCATTACAGATGCTCGACAGTACTGGCGCACACGCGCTCGCCGAAACGATCGACGACTACTGTCGCCGCGGCGTTCACGTCATCTTCTGTGGTGTCCGCCCGCAGCATGCCCGCATGCTGAGCGTGGTCGGCATTCCTGGCCGTAGGCTCCCGAGCAATCGCTTGCACACCCAAATCGAGACAGCCCTTCAACACGCACGTTCACTGGCGACTGCCTAGATCCTCGGCATGAGGACCAGCCTCATGCCCCACGGCGCCGCGTGACACCGGCGTGCGACGCACGACGCCCTTCAACGAAAAAACCCCGCCGAAGGCGCGGTTTTCAAAGTGGAGCTGGACGGGATCGAACCGACGGCAGGGACGGGAAAAACCCGGTTCCATCCCGTCCGTTTGCGGGTCTTTCCCGGGTTCGACACCGATCGTCATAAGTCTAGTTCGATCCCGTCCCAACGGACCCTGCTGATCTCCTTCCAAGGAGATCGACATGAACCGCAAGATGAACGAACCCAAGCGCTGGCGCCTGAACGTCGTGCCACCGCTGATGGCGAACGCGAGCTACATCGAGGAGTTCATCGCCCAGGTGGAGTGCTCGGCGAGCACGCTCCAGAAGTACCCGACGCACCTGTACGAGTTCGAGCGCTGGCTGCGGCACACGAAGGGCGATGACGCGCTGCTGGTCGACGTGAGGACCGCGGACGTGTCCCGCTTCATGGCATACCTGAAGATGGAGCAGCGCTTCTGCGCCGCGTACGCGTCAGCCAACCCCAAGCCGCTGTCGGCGCCCACCCGCAAGACCTATCTCGCTTCGCTCGCCTCGTTCTACCGGTATCTCGTAGCCATCGAGATCGTGGGCGCGGACCCGACTGCTCGTGTCGAGAAGCCACGCGTGAAGTACAAGCCCGGGCTGCGCCTGACCAAGGAGCAGCTGCGCACGCTGCTCGCCGCGTCGGGCAGCCCGCGCTGCAACATCCAGACCTACCTCCTCGCGTACACGGGCGCGCGCGCACGCGAGTTGCGTTTCCTCAAGTGGCAGGAAGTGGACTTCCAGCACCGCACGATCGGGCTGATGGGCAAGGGCGACAAGTACCGAGTGATCGACATCCACCCGCGCCTGTTCTCCGAACTGAAGCGCTGGTACCTGTACCACGAGGAACAGGCGGATCGATACCCGAAGATGCGCGAGGCCAAGGAGAACCCAGGCACCGACTGGGTGCTGATGACGCGCAACGGCCTACCGGTTTCCCACGCCACGATCGGCAAGCAACTCAAGCGCAGGGCCGCTCGCGCCAACCTGTTCCCGCACTCGACCAACGACCTCGAGAACGTAAGCGCGATCACGCCGCACGCACTGCGCCGAACGTTCGGCTCAATCCTCCTGAACGACGGACACCACCTAGACGCAGTCGCCGACGTGCTTGGGCACTCGTCGCTGGAGACCACGCGCAAGCATTACGCGTTCTCCTCGACGGAGCGACGTCGAGCAACGGTGCACGGGTTCAAGATTTAGGACCTCGTTGGGGTGCGCGCGCAC
>CAYNNW010000524.1:0-1660 GCA_964398435.1 uncultured Gaiellales bacterium
CGCAGGTCGAGCTGTACCTGTTCGACGAGCCGACGTCGGGCCTCGACCCATTGATGGAGGCCGAATTCCGCACGTGTGTTGGCGAGCTGATCGACGAGGGCGCCACGGTGCTGCTGTCCAGCCACATTCTGGCCGAGGTTGAGGCGCTTGCCGATCGCGTTACCATCATCCGCGAAGGGCGAACCGTTGAATCGGGAACGCTCGCAGAGCTGCGCCACCTCACCCGCACCGCAATTGAAGTTGCAGTGCGTGAGCCCATTCCCGGCGACATCGCCTCGATGCCGGGAGTGCACGAGTTCGTACTCAGTGACGATCAATTGCGTGCGGAGTGCGAGGTCGACGAGGGGCAGCTCGGTGCGCTGATCTCTCGGTGGGCAGAGTTGGGCATCACCTCGCTCATCAGTAATCCACCCACACTCGAGCAGTTGTTTGTACGGCAGTACGGGCGCGCAGGATCGCCGGGCAGCGACGAGTGATGACCGACTTCACTGGACTGCGCCGGTTGATTCTTCTTGCAGCTCGCCGTGACCGCATCAAGATGCCAATCTGGATCGTTGTGCTCGTTGGATTGTTGGCGCTTCAGATCGCTGGCATCGAAGCTGCCTACCCCGGGATAGTTGAGCGTCTGACATACGCCACGATCATGTCGGGCAGCCTGACAGCGCGACTGTTTGGATCTCCCGATGGTCCGTCATTGGGGGCCATCACCATGGTCGAGATCTACGGTACCATCTCGATACTTGTTGCGTTGATGAGCACGATGGGGGTCGTGCGCCACACACGACAAAACGAGGAGACCGGTCGCCTTGAGCTCGTTGGCTCGGCCGTGGTTGGGCGACAGGCGAGTCTTGCTGCGGCGGTAGTGATGGTGCTCTGCGCCAACGCTGTCGTCGGCTGCGGCGCACTTGTCGTCTTGTTGGCAAGCGGACTGCCCACGCTCGGCGCCGCAATGATGGCGGGGGCGATCGCTGGGACGGGCGCTGTATTTGCAGGCGTGGCTGCCATCGCGAGTCAGCTGTCCGCCAGTGCGCGCCTGGCCAACGGTCTCTCCGGGATGGTCATTGGCGTGCTGTTCCTGATGCGGGGAATCGGTGCAGTCGCCGGGGAGCTTCGGGCGGACTCGCTCGGCGTGTTGTTGGGGTGGCCTGCGTGGCTGTCACCGATGGGCTGGGGCGAGCTCGCCTATCCATTTTCGCAGCGCCGGGTCTGGATATTGGCGTTGTACCCGATCGCCACGGCCGTACTCGTTGCAGTTGCATTCCTGCTGTCGTCGCGGCGCGATATGGGGCAGGGCCTGTTTCGCTCACGCGCGGTTCAGCCTCGCGCAAGCCGCCTTCTGCTCGGACGGCTGGGGCTTGCGGTGCGGCTGCAGCGAGGAGTCTGGATCGGGTGGCTGATCGGCACGGTCGTCATGGGAATCACAGTGGGCATGTTTGTCCGGGAGATGGACTCGATGTGGGATTCCAACAAGGCGGCGAAAGAGATCTTCACCGCGATGGGCGGCGGCGGGCAGCTGCAGGACGCCTACTTCGCAATCATGGGAGCGTGGATGGGCGTCATGCTCGGAGGGTACGTGGTGCAGTCGATTCTGCGATTGCGCTCAGAGGAAGAGGCGTCACTTGAGGTGTTGCTCTCGAATTCACTCGGACGAGTGCAATGG
>CAYNNW010000525.1:0-1658 GCA_964398435.1 uncultured Gaiellales bacterium
CCGGCGTCTCACCGGACCAGCTCGGCAAGCCGCGCTCGCTGACCGTCGCCGAGGCGAACAACGCCTGGGGCGAGGACACACAACACGCGCTGTTCGGCACCCTGTTTGGCGCCGCGCGCCTGACCGGCTCGCCCGCTTTGCAGTGGCTTCTTCGCCACCGAGCGAACGCCTACCTGCTGCAGCGCACCTTGACCGGGCCGACTGCTGGCGTGTGGTCGGCGCGCGAGGTCGGCTATGAGTGCCTGTTCGCGGTGCAGTGCCACCTGAACATGGAAGACCGAGCGATGGCTGCCCGCGTCGTCGACCGGTGGCGGCGTCGCATGCAGCAGATCGTGCTCCCGATGGTGGCGTCGCGGGACTACATCGCCGCGGAACTCGACCACTGGGGACCTGGCTACTGGTATGCACCGTGGCAGGAAAGCCTCGCCGCCTACGGCATCGACTTGTCTTGCCGACTGCTCGGCGGCGTGCCTGGAGGTGAGGCCGCGGCGCTGCGGATCGCGAAGCGCGCGATGGCTGACGGATGGGTGACGGACGGCATCACCTGGCGCACGAGGCCACTGTTCCCGGTGCTCACCGACGACGCCTCGGCGACGAACGAGGAGCGCCCCGAGTGGACGCTGCCGGTGCGCGACGAGATGTTCCCGAACTACATGGCCGAGGACGCCACGCTCGAAGCCGGCCTCCCGCCAGCGACCCACGACTTCGACCGCTTCGGCATGCCCTTGTGCGCGTTCACGGTGTTGCGGCAGGAGCCGACGAACGCGACGGCTCGCGCGATCTGGACCTACCTGCTCAGCGATCCGAACGGAGCGCGCAACTGGATGCCGCCTGGAGTCAACCCATGAAGACCTCCTCCGATGTATGCGTGTGCGGGTCTCTTCTTGAGCATGGATGGCCGAACGGCCCCTATCCACCGTTCGACCGTTGACAGGATTGGAGTTGCCGCAGTTGCGGCTTCTACTACTGCACGAACCAAGGGTCCGACCTTGACGAGGCGTTGGCGGACTGGGACCCAGTGCGCCACACCTGGAAGACAGCGGCAGTGCAGCCGCCGGGGGTGCAGTGATGGGAAAGTTACGTGTCGCACCAGTTGTCTATGACAAGTGTTGCCCTCTCGGACAGCGCATTCTCTACGGTTCCAAGTGGAAGTGCTTCAAGTGCGGAGCGGAAGGCCCTGCTCTGGACGGGTTTGCGGCCCGTGGAGTAAGTCGCCGCAAGAAGGCGAAACCGGGGGTGCAGTGATGACCGGAGACCAAGCATGCTCAATGTTTCTGCTGCTCATCGCAGCGCACGCCCTGTGTGACTTTCCGCTGCAAGGCGACTTCCTGGCCAAGGCCAAGAACCACAAGCAACCGCTCCCCAGCGTCGACCCGACACTTGCGCTGGCGTTGCACGGGGCGATTCATGCCGGAGCCGTGCTGCTGATAACGCACTCGTATTATTGGGCATGCGTTGAGTGGATCGCGCACATGATCATAGATCGCTGCAAGTGCGAAGGTCTTATAACGTTCCACCAGGACCAAATGCTCCACCTGGGGTGCAAGGTCGTCTACGTCGCTGGGCTGATGGCGATTGGGGTGCAGTGATGGACAAGATACGAGACGTGTGGGAGTGCAAGATAGGTTATTCCGGGCCTCTCCCTGTGGGGGCGGACG
>CAYNNW010000526.1:0-1651 GCA_964398435.1 uncultured Gaiellales bacterium
TCGCGCACATCCGGGCCCTGCAGGTTTTCGTCCTTCTCCTTGAGCAGGCCCTTCTCGCGGGCATAGGCATTGATCGTGCGGGTCAGTGCGCCCTGGAACCCGGTGAGGTGCGTACCGCCGCCGGGTGTCTGCACATTGTTGGCATACGTGTGCACGGACTCCGAATAGCTGGAGTTCCACTGCAGCGCGACTTCGACATCACAGTCATCACCACTGCGCTCAACGCTGATGACCTTGCGGTGAATCGGGTCCTTGGTGCGGTTGATGTGACCTACGAAGTCGATCAGACCGCCGTCAAACTGGAACTCCTCGCTCTGGCCCTCGCCGCGTTCATCAACGACCTTGATCCGCAGACCCTTGGTCAGAAACGCGGTCTCGCGGAAGCGCGTGACGAGAATGTCCCAGGAGTACTCGATCTCGTCAAAGACATCGGGATCGGGGTGGAATGTGACCGTCGTGCCGGTTGTATCTGTCTTTTCCCCGCGCGCCAGGTCGCCCTGGGGTTCGCCGCGCATGTACGTCTGCCGCCAGACGTACCCCTGGTTGTGAATGGTCAGCTCAAGCCGTTCAGACAGCGCGTTCACCACAGAGATGCCAACGCCGTGCAGACCGCCCGATACTTTGTAGCCACCGCCACCGAACTTGCCGCCCGCATGCAGAACCGTCAGAACGATCTCTGCCGCGCTCTTGCCGAACTCCTCCTTGATGTCCGTGGGAATGCCACGCCCATCGTCGGCAACAGTGATCGAGTTGTCCGGGTGAATCGTGATGTCGATTCCGGTGCAGTGCCCGGCCAACGCCTCGTCGACCGAGTTGTCCACAACCTCCCAGACCAGGTGGTGCAGACCGCGTGACCCGGTGGAGCCGATGTACATACCGGGGCGTTTTCGCACCGCTTCCAGGCCCTCCAGGACCTGGATGTTTTCGGAGGTATATCCAGAGTTCGGATCTGGCGTCGTATCACTCACGGGCACGGCCTTCATGGGGGCGATTGCAGAGTGTGATCCAGCAGGAGAACGGTGATTCCCCCACTCTTTCACCCGCGCGCGAGTATATCGCCCAAACCGGTCTCAGTGGGTGTCGGAATCGTCCAATTCGTGACGAATTCGCGATGCAACGATCGCACGTGTCAACGACGCGCGGACATCGTCATCGCTGACGGGTGAAGTCATCGCCACGGCGTCACCGATCGCCCGCTCGGCTCGGGCCGGATCCACCGAATCAAGTGAACGGGGAGCAGGAGCCTGTGCTGGCTCGTCAACGACAGTAGACCCGGGGTTGACCAGCTCGCGGTGCGGTGTCAGCGTGGTGCGGATCCGGCTGATATCGGGGGCGCCCTTGGTCGCGGCGATCCTGTCTACCACGGTGCGTTCACTGTGACGGAACTCGGCCGCCCAGGAGGCACCGGCGACCTGGACGTGCAGTGTGCCGTCGACCACACGAACCGGGCATGAACGGGCAGCGAGCGTGTCACCCACGATCTGTGGCCAGGCGAGCGTTACGGGAGCCAGCTTCGGATCGATTGAGGCCAGCAGCTCTGCTGCCACCACCGTCATGTCTACCGGCTGGGCATGTCGGCGACGTCGGCGTGCGGATCGGCCGCGGGAGTGGTGGGATTGTCGGATGTCGTCGTCCATGCGGAGAGTGTTGC
>CAYNNW010000527.1:0-1647 GCA_964398435.1 uncultured Gaiellales bacterium
AGCCGCAGCGGACACCAAGGGGGCGCGACGTCTCCTACGCACGGCCATCGCTGAGCGGCGCTGCAAAGCTTACGGAATTGTCAGCGTGCCGACCAAGGTCTGTCGGTTTCGCTCGCTGACAATCTCCCCGTCGTCAAAATGGGGACATGTGGCGCATAGAACCCCTCTCATTGTCCCTCGCTGGTAGTTGCTGCAAGCTGACTTGGGTTAAAGTTTTCTGATGTCCGGAGCTGTCCGTGTCCTGCTGATCTGGGTGCTGACCATCGTGATCCCGTTCAAGGCGATCGCGATGGGCAGTGCCATCGGATGCGGGCCCGGACATCATGGGTCACCGTCGTTGGAACCCGCGCAGTTTCCTGTAAGCGACCTCGCCGATAGGGGCTGGGCTGAGCAATCGGGCCATGCGTCTGATGGCGGCCACGTCGGGGAGAGAATGCGCGGGGCGTCGGGATCGACAGATGTCCACGATGATGAACGTTCGCCGTCCGCGCACGCGAAGGTGAAGTGCGGCACGTGTGCCCCATGCTGCGCTGCGGTGGGGCCTGCCACGGACAGACTGCCCCCGCAGATTTCGCAAGCGCCTGTTCAAGGCGCTGCTTTCGCCCCGCAGTTCTATGCAGGGGTGCAGGCCGACGTGCCGCACCGACCACCCAAGGCGTAGTCCGCTCTTGACGCGCGCGGCACTCCGCGCTTGGTTGTCGTCTATCGGCGCCCGGGTGGCGCCACCCATCCCGCGTTTGTCGAGGTGAACATGCCCAGCTTGTCTTGGGGCCAGAGTGCCATGGCGGTAGCTCTTGTCCTTGCCACGTCCGTCCAGGCCCAAACGACGTCGCCGCGCCCGGACCCGCTCGATGCCAAGGCATCGGTGCCGGCCTTGGTCTACCAGTCGTCGCTGTTGTCCTACCGCCCCTACACCGAACAGTCGGTCGGGTCTTGGCGGCAGGCCAACGAGACCGTCAACCGCATCGGCGGCTGGCGGGCCTATGCACGTGAAGCGCGCGAACCTGTGCCCGCATCCGTGCCCGCGTCGGCTCCAAAGCCGCAAGATTCCTCGATGCCTGCCGGTCACGGTGGCCACAAGATGCAATGAGTGACGAACGAATGAACACCCTCGCCTTTGATCGCGCGCGAGCCGGCCGGCGCCGCCTTCCGCGCTTGACCCTCGTTGGCACGGTACTCGGCAGTCTGGTCCTTGCGGGATGCGCCAGCCTGTCCACAGACGCAGGCTTTTCGACGATTCAATCGACGGCCAAGGAGCGGATCGGTAAAGACGTGGCCTGGGCCCGAGATGACGATCAGCAGAACAGCATCGATAAGCGAGTTGCGGAGTTGCTCGCCAAGCCACTGAGTGCGGACGACGCGGTCCAGGTCGCGCTGCTGAACAACCGCGGTTTGCAGGCGAGATTTGCCGACCTGGGGATCTCGGAGGCGCAGATGGTGCAGGCCGGGCGGCTGCCGAACCCGGGCTTCTCGTTCGGACGCCTTCGGCGCGGCGACGAGATTGAGCTTGACCGCAGCCTGCAGTTCAATCTGATGCGGCTCCTGACGCTGCCCCTTGCCAGCCAGCTCGAGCAGCGGCGCTTCGAGCAGGTGAAGCGCGAGGTGGCAATGGACGTGCTGGCTCACGCTTCGAATACACGCAAGGCC
>CAYNNW010000528.1:0-1638 GCA_964398435.1 uncultured Gaiellales bacterium
ACCGAGCTTCAACTCTGCTCTGCGCCGAGCACTGCGCCAGGACCCTGACGTCATTCTGATTGGCGAGATGCGCGACGAGGAGACAGTCCGAACTGCGCTCAGCGCCGCGGAAACCGGTCACCTCGTCCTCTCCACCCTGCACACGATCGACGTCATGGAGGCGATCTACCGCATCCTCGACTTTTTCCCGCCCGCGCTGGAGCGGCAGGCGCGCAACATGCTTGCCGGGTCGCTGAAGGGAATCGTCTCGCAGCGACTCGTTCGAACGAAGGACGGGCGCGGCCGCGTGCCGGCAGTTGAGATCCTGATCGGAACGAGCCGAATCGCAGACTGCATTCTTAAGCCAAGCGAAACAGGCAATATTCGCGATGCGCTTGCCGAAGGTGGCTATTACGGCATGCAGACCTTCGACCAGTCACTGCTTCAGCACGTGCTGGATGGCGTGATTTCGGTCGAAGAAGCAATGGTGCATGCAACGAGCAAGCAGAACTTTGCCCTGCTGCTCGAGGCGCACTCGGTGACCATTGATCGTGACCTGCGACGCCGTGCGAGCGGCAGTGTCGGTTCCATTCAGGACGAGATCGAGTACGAGCAGACAGCTCGAGCTGCAGCGCCCCCGCCCATGCTCGACCCGGCAACGCTTGGCCTGCCGGGTGCACCGGGCGCTCCAGGAGCTGCCGAGGGGATGACACCTGCGCAGCCGGCACCCGCGGGCTTCCCCGCTGCTGGACCGCCGTCGCCACAGGCCGGCATGCCGCCCGCATCCGCTCCCTTTATTCCGACAAGCGGTCCAGTGGCCGGAACTCCCACCTCGTCGGCAACCGGTGGAGCTGCACCGCCCGATGCTGCACCGCCCGCACCGGGAACTGCGGCAGGACCCGGCTCGCTGGCATTCCAGCCATTCCCGGGAGCAAACCCTGTTCCGTCGGATCCGCATGCACCCCCATCCGAGCCGGGCGCTGGGGCTGCCTGACACCTCGGTGTCAGGTGAGGTCAGTTCGACCTGCTGTCCAGCGGCCGGCAACCAGCGTCGCAACGACTGACACGTCGTTCGGGTCGGATTCCAGCGGATCTGCAGACAGAACCACTAGATCCGCGTCGTTGCCAGGAACAAGCCTGCCAATCCGGTGCGGGGGTCGAAGTCCGTCCCATGACGCGACTGATGAAGCGAAGAGGGCATCGTGGGCGGGAACTGCCTGGTCGCGTCGCCACGGCGACTCAACCCGATCATCGCGGTGGACGCTGGCGCGGATTGCATCCATGGGGTTGAGATCCTCAACCGGCGCGTCCGAACCCAGCAGCACGCTGCCGCCATCGGCAATCATCGAATTCCAGTTGTACGCATCGGCGCAGCGGTCGCCCCAGGCTGAGCTCGCACGCCCGTAGTCGCCGGCGAGGTGCGTCGGCTGGATACTGAACTGCACTCCCATCCGTGCCGCTCGCTGACGGTCGGCTGGTTGCACCAGTTGGGCATGCTCGATCCGTGGGCGCATCGCAATCCCATTCCAGGATTCCTGTGTTGCCTCAAGTTCGTCGAGGACGGCTGACACCGCGGCATCGCCGATTGCGTGCGCAACGATGGGGAATCCGGCGGCGGCGGCCTTGACAATGATCTCGCGCAGTTCGTCCGGGGGGGTC
>CAYNNW010000529.1:0-1632 GCA_964398435.1 uncultured Gaiellales bacterium
GGCGGTGTCGCACTGGTGGCCTTCAAGGTGGTGGATGTCCTGATCGGCCTGCGCGTGACGGAAGACGAGGAGCGTGAAGGCCTCGATCTCGCCGAACACGGCGAGCGGGCCTACAACAGCTGAGCGTTTGCAGGGGAGCCCGGGATGGCCTGATGGCATCCCGGGTGCAGCAGCAAGGAAAACGGGGGCCGGTTGGCTCCCGTTTTTTTTGGCACCGCGCCCGGGACTTATCGCCCCGGGGCATGCGGTTCGACCCGTCAGGGCGTGCGGTGCTGGGCCAGCACCATGAAGGAACGCGCGAATTCGTCACGCGAGAAGAGCCCCATGCTGGGCGGGCGTACCGGCGTACCGCCGCCCCAGGTCGCGCGCGCCGTCGTACCGTTGTCGGTGAAGGCGTGCATGTTGACATCGGCGCCGCCGTTGGCGGTTTCCGCCCAGTAACCGACTGCCACGACGCGCACGTTGGTCCCGGTGGGCTTGTCGAAGGTCACCGTGAGATTGACGTTGCTGGCGAGCGATTGATAGCCGGAAGGCGTCACGGTCTTGAACATGCCGAACAGTTCCGCGCGATGCGACTGCGCGTCCGCCGGGCTGACCGGCGGACGCGGCACACTGAGCTGGAACGATGGCACCGCGGTCAGCGTGGCCTGGTTGCTGTCGAGCGACGTGATCGTGTAACCGGCGTCGTTCGGCATTTGCCCGAACTGGATGCAGGGTTGCCCGGCCGTCTTGAAGGGATCGCTGCAGTCGACCAGCCAGCCGGAACCGTTCGTGGGTGCGGAACCGTCGGTGTTCAGCAGGTCCCAGCCCTCGCCGCTGGTGACGTTGCGCTTCAGTTTGACGGGGCCCGAAATTGCCGGCCCGGTGATGGAAACGAACTGCACGGCGGGCGGCGCGTTGCTGATATGGATCTCGAGCATGCGCTGGAAGCGATCGTTGCCAGAGGTGTTGCTCTGGTCGCCGAACAGCGGCGTGGTGCTCTTGAGCGTCAGCGCCGTCTGCGCACGGATGTCGACGCCCATGGGCAACTGGTTGCCGGCGAACTTCCAGGCGCCGCCCTCCTTGACCATCACCATCATGAAACGTTCCGTGCCCCAGCCGGGCGAAGTGCCCAGAATGCTCAGGCGCTTGTGCGTGGCATCGATCGATTCGAGGATGAGTGGCTCCCCCAGGATCATGCCGATGTTGCCTTCATCGGAGGTGACGTCATTGATGAACGAGCTGCGGTCATCGCCGTTGTCGAGAAATCCGCTGTTGGCCACCAGCGACTGCAGCGTCGCGTTGTTCGGTGCCGGCAGCGAGGTGGCGAACAGGCTGCTGAAGGACGCGAGACCGGCTGCAATGGCCTGCAGGTCGGTCAGTCCTGTCGTGTAACTGCCGGCGGCCGGTGTCGCGATCACCGTCGAGTCGGTCGCGCTGGCGAGATTGTCGGTAATGGTCGCGTTGTTGAGGATGTCGCGGATCTGCGCGGTGTTCGTCACCGGATCGACACTGACCTGGACGATGTCCATGACCTTGTCGAAGCCGGTGTGGTCTGCGGCAAAGCCGGCGCGGAGCAGGTCGAATCCGCTGGCCACGCCGAGTGCGCCGAGAACGGGGGCGAGTCGCGCAGTCAGGTTGTCGCGTGCAGCG
>CAYNNW010000530.1:0-1621 GCA_964398435.1 uncultured Gaiellales bacterium
TGACACCGCCAGCGTCAGGCCGTGTTGGCTCCGCGACCAGTACAACGCGGCCGAGTTCCAGCAGTGGCGCAACGGCTTGAAGCCGTTTCGCATTGTCATGGTTGCCCGCGAGCACGGCAACTGGCACATTCGATTCCGCAAGGCCGAGCAGTGTCCGATACACAATCTCCTCGGACTCGGCTGTAGGGCTCGATGAATCGAAGAGATCGCCGGCCACAACCACCAAGTGCACCTGCTCGCGCCGGGCGATGTCGACGATCTCTGCAAGCACCGCGCGATGTTCATTTGCTCGCGACTCGCCCCGAATGGCCTTGCCGACGTGCCAGTCGGATGTGTGGAGAAGTTTCATCGCCGGGTTCCCGTTGCCACTGATCCGCCTGGCACGATCATCAGCTCAGTCCATCGAACGGATCGGCCGGTGCATCTGCGCCCGGGGCTCGGCCGGCGGCACCGACGTTCAGGTCGGCCTCTGCCGATCTGGTTGCCCACGCCGGGAAGGGGAACTCGATCAACAGCGGCACCGGAAGCCGGGGCTGGGAGATGAACATCGACCCTGGCTTCAGAATGGTCGCTCGTTGCCGTTGGATCGCTGGAAGGAAGCCGTACTGATCACGGCCCGCTTCGGCCGCGTCGAGTCGACCAACCACACGCACCGCAGAGTTCGCGACGACTCGCCGCTCGACCTCGCTGGCAGTCTGTTGCGCTCCGATGAGAATCATGCCGAGGCTGCGGCCGCGTTCAGCAACGTCGAGGATGATCTCCTTGATCGGGCTCGACGAGTCTCTTGGTGCGTACTTGTTCAGCTCGTCGAGCACAACGAACTGCAAGGGAAGGGCGGTGCCGGCCGCCTCCTTGGCGTCGAACGCCTGACGGAGCACTACGCCGACGACGAACCGCTTGGCCCGGTCGTGGAGCATGTGAAGGTCGACGACTGTGATCTGTTGAGATTCCAGGTCGATGGCGTGTTGCGCAGCATCCGCGATGTCCGCCCGGATCAGATGCTCGACGTGGCGCTCCGCGGCAGCCAGTCTCCTGACGAAGGCATTGATCGTGCCTGCACCCACTGCGCGACCGGTCCACCTCGGATCAGCCGGCTCGTCGGGGTCATCGGGGATCAGTTTCGTCTCGATGATCCGAACGAGATCGGCGAACGTCCGTGCCGTCTCGCCTTCGATTCGTACCGCACCGTCCGCGGTTCCGGACTGCGCGTATTGCCGGAGCTGCGCCGTCACCGACTGGACGACGATGGTGTACTGCTGGCGTTCATCCTCGGCGTCGGCGAAGAGAAACGGCAGCAGGCCCTCGCGACAGAACTGCGCGATCGTCCAGTACAAAGGTCGCACGCCTTCGATGCGAGCACCGGTTGCCGGAGTGCCGTTCGGGTCCCCCTTGCGTGGCGGCGCCAGAATGCGCACTGAGCGGAATGGGCCGGGTGTCAGGCCAAGTGGCGTATAGCGGTCGCGCTGGTCGTCGGTCAGCCGGGTGTTGGCATGGACGAGGAACAGCAGGTCCTCCCCCTTGACGTTGAAGATCAAGCCCTTCGTATTCGCCGTGCTCGCCCCGAGCACTCCTGAGTGGAACAACGAGTACAGCAGAAACGTCGCGTAGCTGGTCTTAGTCG
>CAYNNW010000531.1:0-1604 GCA_964398435.1 uncultured Gaiellales bacterium
GCGGCGTAGGTGAACGCCAGCGCATCGAACACGAACGGCTCGATCAGGTAGCGGCACAGGAGCAGGGATGATGAAGATTCCAGATATCAGTGGAGGCTCGGGCGATATCGAGCGCGGACCGGAGCAGACGCCGCGCAGAACGCCACGCCGCAGCGAGGATCGACCGATCGCATTCAGCCAGGTGATGGCCCTGACCAAGCGACGACGGCGCAAGCGCAACTCGGCCGAAACGGCCGCCCGCCACAGCAGCAGCCAGCGAACGGGGTCCCCGCGCGCGGGCACCACAAGTAGCGGTTCACCGCAGGCTGCCGGGCAGGCGCCGCAGCATGGCAACGCCTCGAGCGCCACACCATCGATGCCGGGCGTACCGGGGGGGGCAGCTCCATCCATCTCGACGTCAGGAAATGTGCAGCAGGCCGCGGCGCGCGGCTCCGCAGGCGCACTCGATACCCTGGCGCGAACGGCTGCAAGCGGTGGGGCAACAGCACCGGATCAGGTCGACCTGCAGCAGCGGATCGCCCAGGCCGCGGTCTCGGCACCACTGATATCCGCAGCGCACCTGACCGCAGCTCAGCTTGCCGATGCGCCTGCGATGACCACGTCGCAGGCTGCCGATCGGATTGCCGACGAGGCCTCGACGATGTCCCGCCAGGAGGACCTGCGCGAACTGGTCATCCGGCTTGAGCCAGAACACCTTGGACCGATCGAGGTCACGATCGAAGTGCACCGCGGACGGATCACCGCCCGGATTCGAGCGCACCGGGCCGAGGCCGCCGAGATCCTCTCGCGCGACGGCGATAAATTGCGCGACCGACTTGCAGCACTTGGATATTCGCAGGCGCACGTCGAGATAGAGCAGGTGGACGAAAACGTGATCTAGCCAGGGGAGAACAGGGGGTCGCCCCTGTCGGGAGAAAAGCAACTAGCCCTAACAAACAGGGTATTGCGCAAAATCCAATATGGTCGTACTCTCAAGCCAAGAGACGTACGAACTACGGTGATGATGCTCCCGATTCACGGACATACACTTCAGGCCTCGATCCTGGCACTCCATCGATTCATCGATGCTGCAATCGAGCCGCTCCTGCTGCCCATCGGCCTCGAACACCTGACCGAGGGTGTGACGACGATCGACCTGCCCTCGCTTGCATCGCTGGCACAGCAGGGCGATCCCCAGGCCGTTCTCGTCGAAGTCGCCGGCTACCCGGGACTCCCACTGCTGCTGGTTGCAGAGCCCACCTTGTGTGACGAACTGCTCGACCGTATCTGGGGCAGCACACGCAGCGCAGGCAGCGCACGCACCCGTGTAGAGAATGAAGTCATCCACCAGCTGCTGGGTGACATCTGTGGCCAGTGGCGCTCGGCCTGGCTCAGCGAGTCGGTCGGCCTGGATATCCAGGTTGCATCGATCACGACGCTTGCCTCGATCACGCCGACGCTGCGTTCACGTGAGTGGCACGTTGCCCGGACCATCGTCAGCGACGAGATTGAAGCCTCACCGATCGGCGCACTGCTGACCTGCTATCCAGCAGAGCTTGCACCGGCGCTGGAAGAGGCCCGCGAGCGATCCAGCTGGCGCAGCCGAATCGTCAACGGCCTCAGCG
>CAYNNW010000532.1:0-1601 GCA_964398435.1 uncultured Gaiellales bacterium
GGTCACGGTCGAATCTGCACGTCGATTACCGTTGACATCACTGTCGCTCGCTGCCCGTGCACCGGGCTGGAATGCAATCAGCAGGGCAGACGCTGTAAGCAGGGCAGCGGTGATCCACCGTCCTCGCAAAATTCCAACTCGCGCGCGCGCTCCCACGAGTTCAGATATCGGCAGGTTTGGCCGTTCACGTGAGCCCACGCGTACGTGAACTCAGCCGTATGCCAGACGCAGTCCACAATCTGACGGTGATGCGCACGCATACCGCGCGTCACGATAGTTCGCGTCCGACGAAGATCCGTCGTGAAGTCAGTGAACGAGCCCCAGCGCTTCGCTGACGATCCGCTCCTGATCGAGCAGGTGAATACTGGTGTATCCCTCGCTGGTACTGGATCGCTTGAACCGCCCCGCGTAGCTCCAGCGGATCCCCTCGGGAAGCAGCTGTGGCACGCGCTGGGCCATATATGGGTACGGCCCGTGATTCTGCGGCTCCTCCTGCGTCCAGATCACCTCACGCAGATTCGGATATCGGGCCACAAGGTCGGCTACCTGCTTGCGCGGGAACGGGTAGAGCAGTTCGAAGCGTGCGACTGCGGTATCAATCGACGATTCGTAGCCCGGATGCGTCACCAGGTCGTAGTAGACCTTTCCGCTACACAGAACCAGGCGCGTGACCCGCTCGCAGTCGGTGGCCGATTGCATGCGTGGATCGTCCAGCAGCCACTCGAAGCGACCATTTGTCAGTGACGACAGCGGCGACATGGCGTGCGGTGCGCGCAACAGCCCCTTGGGTGTCATCACGACCAGCGCGCGGCGTGATCCGATCAGCGCCTGACGCCGGAGCAGGTGAAAGTACTGAGCCGATGTGGTCGGGTTTGCAACCCTGATATTGCCCTCGGCCGCTGACTCCAGGAATCGAGCAATTCGGCCATTCGAGTGTTCGGGGCCATTGCCTTCGTAGCCGTGCGGTAGCAGCAGCACCAGCCTGCTCGTCTGTCCCCACTTGGCCATTCCGCTGGTGATGAACTGGTCCAGCACGACCTGGGCACCGTTGACGAAGTCGCCAAACTGGGCCTCCCACAGGACGAGCGCGTCAGCCGCCTCGCAGCTGAAGCCGTATTCGAACCCGAGCGCGGCGTTCTCGCTGAGCGGACTGTTGTGCACCTCAAAGGATGCCTGCGATCCCGCCAGCGCTGCGAGCGGCGTAAACGTGCTGCCGTTGCTGACGTCGTGAAGTACCGCATGGCGATGCGCGAATGTTCCTCGCTGACAGTCCTGTCCGGCCAGCCGGATCGGAATGCCGTCCTCGAGCAGCGACGCGAATGCAACAGATTCGGCGGTACCCCAATCGAACGACGAATCGGGCATCGCCGCACGCTTTTCCAGCTGGCGCTTGAGCTTGGGATGGATTGCAAAGTCGTCCGGTACCTCTGCCAGCCGTGTGACGATGCTGCGAATTCGCTGCTCATCAAGCGTTGTATCCGGCTCATCACTGCGGGTTCGATCGATCGTGTCGCCTGTTGGCTCCTGCAGCTCGACGGGCGAGCGGTCACCCGTTGCCAGCACTTCGTCGTGCATGGCTGAGATTGCCTTGTAGCGCTCGT
>CAYNNW010000533.1:0-1600 GCA_964398435.1 uncultured Gaiellales bacterium
ACTTCTTCGGTGGATAGAGCGCGCCTGCATCGACACCACCGGCGAGAATTCGTCCTGACGCCGGCGCGGCGATGTTGTAGGCCCTGGCAAGCCTGGTGATCGAGTCGAGAAAGACAACGACATCCTTGCCCATCTCGACCAGGCGCTTGCAGCGGTCGAGCACAAGCTCGGTAATCTGCGTGTGGTTGTCCGCGGGCATATCGAAGGTCGAATAGACGACCTCACCGCGAACCGTGCGCTGCATGTCGGTGACTTCCTCTGGCCGTTCGTCCACCAGCAGGCAGATGATGTGACACTCGGGATTGTTCTCGGCAACGGACTGGGCGAGTTGCTTGAGTACCATTGTCTTGCCGGCCTTCGGCGGCGACACGATCAACCCGCGCTGCCCCTTGCCGATCGGGGCGACCAGGTCAATCACCCGGCCAGTCAGACCAATGCTCTTGCCCGCATCGGTCGGCCGTTCGAGCCGCAATCGCTCATCTGGGAACAGGGGCGTCAGGTGCTCGAATCGCGGCCGGTTCATCATCTCTTCCGGCGACGCGTCGTTGACCGTATGCAACTCGATCAGCGCAGGAAACTTCTCGTTGGGCTTCTTCTCACGAATCTCGCCGCGAAGTCGATCGCCCCGGCGGAGCCGGTACTGGCGCACGATCTGCTGTGAGACGTAGACATCGCCCGGGCTGTGCCCATAGCCATTGCAGCGAAGGAATCCGAATCCGTCGGGAAGGATGTCGAGTATTCCCTCCCGGTTGAGCAGGCCTGCCTCTTTGGACCGTCGAAACCAGATTTCCGACACGAGCTCGGCTTTGCTCATTCGACGGAATCCCTGAATGGCGAATTCCTCGGCAACGGCCCACAGGTCTGCCAGCACGGTGTCAGCGAGTCGCTGACGCTCCTGCTCCGCGTGCTGTTCGTAGTCGTCGGGCAGCATCGTCATTACGGTGCTCATGGGCGGGATACCCCCGGGAGGTTGGTTGTGCACGGCAACTCATGGGCCGAACACAGGCTTGGATCCTGAAAAACGCTCAGGGATTGAATGATGTGAGGTGCGTGGCCAGAACGGCCGGCAACCAATCAGCACCTCGCTGCACATGATACTGCACGAATCGGTTGCACGCGAGACCCTGCCCCGGTAATCGTGCTAGCCGGCCTCGCGGACTGGCCGCGTAACCCCGGCCGTATCAGGGGGTGCACCACCATCCCGCTCCAGTGCAACGCGTTCAACGAGATCCAGTGCGTAGTCGGTAAGCCGCGTAACGGTTGAGTCGATGAACGTGTTCTCGAGCACCGGAACTCCACGTCGGTCGGCCTGCGCCACCAGATACTCCTGGATTTCGCGAATACGCTCGAAATGCGCCAGGTAGTGGTCGGTCGGACGCGCACCGTCGGTCTGCATCCCACGCATTGTGAAGTGGCTTCGATGGGTGTCGGCATCCTCGATGTGCACGACCACCTCGACGACGGCGCAGCGTGTCAGATCGAGCGGCTGGATCAGTCCAGGGACAAGGTGAACGCCCTCGACCAGCGTGCTCATCCGTTCACGTTCGGCCCGCTCGATGATCGCCTGGCATCCCACCGACACCTGTCGGGCCTGCTCAAT
>CAYNNW010000534.1:0-1600 GCA_964398435.1 uncultured Gaiellales bacterium
CCGAGTACAGTGAGACCTCCTGCACTTCGGCGATCCGGTCAGCCAGCGTAATGGCCTGCTCGTCGAAGTCGCCGAGCAGTTCAACGCGCTCATCGTCGTTGTCTGCCTCTTTGGCCATCTCGATCAGCGTGTCGATATCCTCGAGTTCGCCTGCCAGCGCACGGAAATGCTCCAGCTTGCGGCGAAGGCGCGTGTGCTCTGCGCCAACCTTGGCAGCACGCGCCTGGTCGTTCCAGAAGCCGTCGGAATTCATCTCGGTCTCGAGTTCGTCGATCCGCGCCTGGGTGCCGGTCGGGTCAGCCAGGCTCTCGACGAGCTGGAACTGAACTCGCAACCCCGCCAGTCGTTCGATGCAATCCTCGATGGATACGGTGACCTCGCTCATGAGTGGGAGCGTATCACCGACCGTGGCACTGCTTGTACTTGCGGCCGGATCCACAGGGACACGGCTCGTTGCGCCCTACTTTGTCGACACGTCGCTGCTCGACGGCCGGCGTGTCATCGATTACCTCGCCGGCTTCGGCCCTGGCCTCCTCAAATGCTGAGGGTGCACCGCCGGCGCTGTAGCTGAATGAGCCTGTGCTGGAACTGGAACCACTGGGGCGAAGCGACGTTGCACTCGCCCCGCCCGCCGTCGAGGTCCCGCTTGAGGCACGGGGTGGTGCCGCCGTACCTGCCGAG
Organism: uncultured Gaiellales bacterium; assembly: GCA_964398435.1. Classification (GTDB taxonomy): domain Bacteria; phylum Actinomycetota; class Thermoleophilia; order Gaiellales; family SKUG01; genus CAYNNW01. The sequence continues at coordinate 682 of CAYNNW010000534.1, forward strand.
CTGCCCTGCTCGACGCCGACCGCACCGAGCATCGCCGCTTCGGCAGCCGCGGGCATCTCCTCGTTGTCGTCCTCGAACTCGAATTCCACGTGCATGAGCAGGTGAATGACCTCGCCCTTCACGGCTTCCTGCAACTCATTGAACATTGCGAAGCCTTCGGCGCGGTACTCGGCGAGCGGATCCTTCTGCGCCAGTCCTCGCAGCCCGATGCCGTCGCGAAGGTAATCCATGTTGTCGAGATGCTCGCGCCAGCGCGTGTCCAGTACCTGCAGGAACATCATGCGTTCCAGGTGACGCATCGCATCAGGCCCGATCTCGGCCTCGCGAGCCTCGTACCGCGCAATTGCCCGCGCAACCAGCTTTTCGACCAGCTCCTCACGCTGCAGGTCGTCATCGCTTTCGAGCTCATCCACCGTCATCCCGTGTGGGAACAGAGCGGCGAGCCCGGAGAGAAGCTCCTCGAACTCCCACTCCTCCGGATACGGAGACGGGGTGTGGACGTTGACGATCGACTGGACTTCACCCTCGATCCAGGTCAGCACGTCCTCGCGCATGTCAGCGCCGTCCAGCACGCGGCGTCGTTCGCCGTAGATCACGTGCCGCTGCGTGTTGAGCACATCGTCGTATTTGAGGATGTTCTTTCGCGAGATGAAGTTCTTTTCTTCGACCTTCTTCTGTGCACCGAGGATCGTTCGGCTGAGAATCCCCGCCGCAATCGGCTCGTCCTCGTCACCGGTCTGGAAGCGCATCAGGATGCGCTCCATCCGGTCGCCGGCGAAGATGCGGACCAGGTCGTCCTGCGCCGACAGGTAGAAACGGGATTCGCCAGGATCGCCCTGTCGACCGCTTCGACCTCGAAGCTGATTGTCGATGCGGCGGCTCTCGTGGCGCTCGGTGCCCAGCACGTAGAGGCCGCCGA
>CAYNNW010000535.1:0-1594 GCA_964398435.1 uncultured Gaiellales bacterium
TCGCCGGGCGGTTCAGCGGGTGTGTGATCGTGAACGTAAATGGCTGATGCGCAACGGGCCCGCGAAGAGTTGTTGGGACGCGATCTGCTGGCCTGCGAACTGCCGCTCTGCCAGGTGTTATCGCTGCCGGCTCCGGGCGTGCGGCGACGCCCGGAACCTGGTCAAGGACTCAAAGTGCTCGGCGAGGTGTTCCGCCAGTTGGCGACCGCGACCACCGAAAGGAGCAGGTCATGAAGGTAGCACTGTGGGCGGAAATCCGCCGACTGTCGGAGCGTGAGAAGCTCTCCGTACGTCAAATCGCACGGCAACTGCATTGCGCCCGGCGCACGGTCACCAAAGCCTTGCAATTGGCCGAGCCTCCAACCGGGCGTGCCCAGCCACGGCCCAGTCGCCTCGAACCGTACGTGGCACGGATCACCGCACTGCTGGAGAAGTATCCGCGGCTCTCGGCGACGCGCGTCCACGAAGAGATCGCTGACGGACCGGAAGGCTATTCCGGAAGCGTGGCCAGCGTGCGCCGCTACCTCCGGCAAGTGCGACCGGTTCGTGGCCGCGTCTACCAAGAGGTCCACTACGAACCGGGACAAACCCTGCAGGTCGATTGGGGGGAGTGCGGCAGCCTGACCGTCGGTTCCACGAAGCGGAAAGTGTCGGTGTTTGTCGCGGTCCTCTGCTACAGCCGCATGTTGTACCTCGAGTTCACCCTGTCGCAACGCAAGGCCGAGTTCTATCGCTGCTTGGTCAACGCCCTGAAGTTCTTTGGGGGTAGTCCGCACTACCTGGTGTGCGACAATCTCAAGGCGGCGGTGCTCAACGGTGCCGGCCGCTCTGCCTGCTGCCATCCCGAGTTCCTCGCCTTGTGCGGCTATTTCTGCATGCAGCCGGTGCCGTGTGCGGCGCGCGATCCCGAAAGCAAAGGGATGGTCGAAGGGAGCGTCCGTTACATCAAGCACAATGCCTTGGCCGGTCGCAGCGACCAACTAGTCAGCTTGGCCGACTACCAAGCCTTGGCAGCCTCCTGGCGTGATCAGGTGGCCAACGTGCGGCGCCACGAGACCACTCAGGAGCAACCGTGCGACCGCTTTGTCCGGGAGCGGCCCCGGCTGCGCCCGTTGCCGCCCCTCCCCTACGATACCGACGAAGTGGTGCCGGCGGCACTGGTGAGTCCGATGGCGCGGATCGAGTTCGACGGCAATCGCTATTCGGTACCACCGCAGTTTGCGCGGCGTTCGCTGACGGTACGGGCCGATCGCGAAGTCCTCCGCATCCTGCACGAGGGGCAGGAGGTGGCACGTCATCCACGCTGCTACGATCGCCGACAGATACAGGTCTTACCGGAGCACCGCCTGGCGGCGCTGGCTCTACGCCACCGGCCGTCGCCACGCGCACTGGAACAGGCCTTCGATGCTCTAGGCCCGGAAGCCCGCGACTTCCACCTCGAGCTGAATCGCCGCCCGGTCAAGACCAGCGTCCATCTGCGCCGCTTGCTCGGCCTGGCCAAAGTGTATGGAGCGACGGCACTGTTGGCGGCCATCACCCAGGCACTCCACTTAGGCACCTACGATGCCGCCTACGTCGAGAACCTACTGTTGGC
>CAYNNW010000536.1:0-1584 GCA_964398435.1 uncultured Gaiellales bacterium
GACGACCCCACGTCGGCAAACCATCGCTGTCCAACTTCTTTCTGGACCATCACACAGAACGACCGAATTGACGGTGCTGTTCGGAGCGCCGTCGCCACCAGTGGTGTTGCAACGTGGTATGGAAGATTGGAAACGAGCGCCGTTGGCAACGGGCGCAGCGAAGTCAGATCGACGGCCGTGGCGTCACCGGCGTGAATCGTGACATTGTTGAGGTGCACCAGCGATGTTGTCAGTGCGCGTACCCAGCGCGGATCAACCTCGCCCACATGAAGGTGCTGAACCAGTGGAGCAAGTCGTTCACTGAGGATCCCCAGGCCGGCGCCCGGCTCCCAAACAACGTCGTCCGCCTCAAGATCCGCCATGCGCTCGATCACGTCGAGGATGTTGGCATCTGCCAGGAAGTGCTGGCCGAGCGAGGTATCCAGTCGGATTCCCAGCTCACGGAGTCTGTCGGGCAGAGATCGGCTCACGGTGCAACGTTCACGGGTGCGAACGCCCCGAACAGTTCGATCGCATTTGCGGTCACCTGGTGCCGAAGCTCGTCGGTGGTCAGTCCCCGCACCGACGCAATGACGTCGGCGGTATGCACCACGTACGAGGGTTCGTTGCGCGTTCCACGGTGTGGGACCGGTGTCAGGTACGGCGCGTCGGTCTCAACCAGCAGTCGGTCGGCGGGAATGCGTGCCGCCGCTTCACGCAGATCCTGATTTCGTGGATACGTGACGTTGCCGGCAAACGAGCACCACCAGTTTTCGCGTAGTACGTCTGCCACGTGATCGACCAGCGAGTAGCAGTGGAGAATGACACGAAGGTCCGAGGCGTGTTGTCGCAGCGCGTCCAATGTGTGCTGTTCAGCCGCTCGCGTGTGTATCACCAGCGGCAGGTTGCGGCTTCTCGCAAGGCCGCAGTGCAGCTCGAAGACCTCGTGCTGCCGTTCGATGGGACCATAGTCCCGGAACTGGTCGAATCCCGTTTCGCCAATTGCAGCAATTCGCGGGTCGCGCGCCAGTCCGCTGACTGCGGCCCACTCGTCTTCCAGGTCAACCGTTGATGCGGCCTGAGGATGAATGCCGGCCGCGACCTGTACGAATCCCGGATGTCGATCGGCGATCTCCAGCGTTCTGCGGATGGAGTCAGCACCACAGCCGATGCTGACGACCCCCGTTACGCCAGCCGCTTTTGCGCGTTCGACCGCTTCATTCGGATCCTGCAGCGAATCGAGGTGTGTGTGGCTGTCAATCATTGCTGGTACGTCCGGTCGTGTGCCCGCTGGCGGGTTGGTGGTCCAAGCGATCGTATCCGCTCGTCAAGAACCACCACCGTCTCTGCCGGAGAAATGCGCGCGCTCACGAGCTGCGTGACCCCGTGTGGATCCACCCCGTCACGTGCACGCCGTCGCCTGTGAAGTATCCCGCACAGGCCCGCGGCCAACGCGAGAGCTGCCACGAATAGCAGGCGCCGCTTCGGCGGGCTGTCGAGCCACACTGCATCTGTGTGCGGATCAGCTGGACGCGAGAGGGCCCGAATGTCGTGTGCAGACGATGCTCTGCTCGGGTCGACCGTACGACGTCCAACCGTGACAGT
>CAYNNW010000537.1:0-1580 GCA_964398435.1 uncultured Gaiellales bacterium
CCCAGCGGAGCGGGAACGCCTCATTGATTGCCCAGCGTGTGTTTTGGTTCATGGATCCCCTAACTAAACGTCTCCATAACCCGCTGCATTAGAATCGCCATCGCCGGCGGCGTGACAGCATTGCCCAGCTGCTTGACCCGCTCCCGCTTGGTGCCCAACACCCGATAGTCAGCCGGGAATGCCATCGCCGCCTGGATCTCGTGCGGCTGGAGCATGCGAAATCCGCAGTCCTCGACTTTGGGCACGTCGCCGGGCTGCACCAGGTAGTGACGGGGCTGTGTGCTCTGCGTCGGCAGCGCCTCGTCAACGCCGCTGACGGCCGCCTGCTGGCCTGACAAGCGCGTGTAGTAACCCACGATGAACGGCGGCACGGCCAGTGCGTGGCGGTCGACCGTCGTCACGGTGGGCAGCGGTTCGGCGGTGCCGGTGCTGTAGTAGGGGAGAATCAGGGCGTGATGATTGCCCGAGGCGCACATGGTTGACAGCGGATCGTCGATGCCTTTGGGTGCGTTCTCGCCACGGATGTCGGCGACGAAGGGCGGGACGATCAGCGCCTTGGTGTTCTGCGCTATCTGCGTGCGGTCTGGACCGTCCACCGGCCACACCAGGTCCTGGTGCCGGCCATAGCGCCCGTTGTGAACGATGTCCATCAGGAACGGCGGCACGGCCATGCCCATCGTCTGGCGCGTCGTCTGCGTGCGCATGGGGTCGGACAGCAGCGTCGCCCGGTCGCCGTCGCCAAATGACGTGTCGATCGCAATCGCCTGCCTGCCGAACTTCTCCAGGCCGACGCGGATGCGCTCCAAGGTCTTTGCCTTGAGGGGGGCACTGCGGTCGCCGATGCGGGGGCACGGCAGCGTCCAGTCGATGGCGCTGGCGGCACAGTAGTAGTATGGCTCGACCACAGCCCGGCAGTGCGGACAGGAGTAGACGTACTGCTGCCGGTAGCGGCCAAAGCGCTTGCCCGCCTTCCATGTCTGCACGGCTGCCACGTCCTTGCCGCAGGTCGCACACCAGGCAGGCGGGCAGATGTCGAGGTCCGGCGCCCGGTTGCCCTTGCGCCAGAAGACGACGTACATGCGGTCGCGCGACTGCGGCGTCGGGTGGGCGTACATGCTGTTGAGATAGACCGCTTTGTAGTCGTAGCCGAGCTGGCGCATGGCTAGCAGCCAAGCCGTCCAGTTGACCCACTGCCTGGCATCCACGACGTTCTCGACGATGATCGCGTTGTATCTGTGCACCTCGGTAAAACGGGGCACGTCCCACATGGTGGCTCGGCTGCGTTCTTCGGCGGGGTCAGGGCTGTTGCCGAACAGGTCCGGCTGCATGGGCTTGCGCTTACCTTTGGCGAGACTGTGATTGGTGCACTCTGGCGATGTGATCAGGATATCCGTCGAAGGGTAGCGGCGCGGGTCACAGGCGCTGATGTCGGTGCAGTCGTGGCGGGTCTTGGGGAAGTTGGTCGAGTGCGTTTCGATGGCGAGCTGCCAGTGGTTCAATGCCATCACGACTTCTGCGCCGGCGTTGGTTGCGCCCTGGCTGGAGCCGCCCGCCCCGCAGAACTGGTCCATCACGGTTAC
>CAYNNW010000538.1:0-1568 GCA_964398435.1 uncultured Gaiellales bacterium
TGGCATCCTCGGGCGTTGCGGGAGTCACCACTTTGAGACCGGGGCAGTGCGCGAAGTAGCCCTCATACATCTGTGAGTGGAACGGACCACCCGATACACCACCGCCACATGGGAGGCGAACCGTCATGGGAATGGGAGTTCCAGCGCGGTAGTACTGCTTGGCTGACACAGTGGTCAGGTGATCCCAGGCGCACGATACGAAGTCGCAGAACTGCATCTCGGCAACCGGGCGCATGCCGGCGATTGCCGACCCGGTGCAGGCGGCGACAATTGCGGTTTCTGACAGCGGGGAGTCGATGACTCTCCACTCGCCGAACTGCTCCTGCAGCCCCTTGGTCACTTTGAATGCGCCGCCAAACACGCCGACGTCCTCGCCGATGATGAAGACGCGCTCGTCGTGCTCCATCTCCTGTCGCAATCCGTCTGCAATCGCCTGGAGGTAAGTCTTTACTGCCATGGTCGTCAGTCCTTGAATCGACGTGTCGTCACTACGATTCCGGGCCGCGGGAAACCGCGGCGACGGATCAGTGGTGGGGGTTGTCCATTTCCTCGGGACTTGCAAACACCGGTCCCATCGCGCTTTCGGGATCGGGCTCCGGGCTCGCCTCGGCCTTCTCCAACTGCTCAGTCAGCAGGCGCTTCACACCTGCGCGGATCTGCTCATCCTCGTCATCAGTCAGACCAGTGTTCTCGATCAGGAACGTGCGGAATCGTTCGATCGGATCCTTGGCGGACCACACCTCGAAGTCTTCCTTTGGCACGTAGAAGGCATCATCGTGAACCGCATGCCCTTCCATGCGAAGGGTGACGAGTTCAATCACCGTTGGACCTTCGCCGGCGACCGCTCGCTCGCGCGCATCCCGCACAGCTTCAAATGAGGCAAGAATGTCGGTTCCGTCAACCACAACCGATGGAACGCCGTACCCGGCCGCGCGGTCAGAGACGTTCGGCGTATTGAATCCGAGATGCCGCGGAGTCGAGTACGCCCACTGGTTGTTGTCGATGATGAACACACATGGCAGCTTTCGTACAGCCGCCAGGTTCACGCCTTCGTGGAAGTCGCCACGCGCCGTTGCTCCGTCGCCGGACCAGGCAAACGCACACTTGGCCTCCTCGCGAATCCGGAATGCCAACGCACAACCGACTGCCACGGGCAGCATCGCCGGCAGGTGGCTGACCATCGTGATCATCCCCAGGCGGATGTCGGCGAGGTGAACGTTTCCATCCCGGCCCTTCGTCGGACCGTCGACACGGCCCATGTACTGCGCAAAGATCCGCCACGGCTCGAGTCCGCGGGCAATATGGACGCCCATGTCGCGGTGCAATGCACAGGCGAGGTCGCCGTCGCGAATCGCCCAGGCTGCCCCGACCGATGCGCCCTCATTCCCACGCCCGGTGTAGAAGCTTCCGGGAATCTTCCCTTGCCGATACAGGATGTGACCGCGCTCTTCGACGCCGCGGGTAATCAGCATGTGCCGATACATCTGCAGCGCATCCTCGCGGTCGAGTCCAAGCTCGCGCAGACGGTTGGATGCCGCAGATTGCTGGGCCGTTGCCATGGCTGCTCC
>CAYNNW010000539.1:0-1567 GCA_964398435.1 uncultured Gaiellales bacterium
CGGATGAACGGCTTCAGTACGACACCCGAGCGCCCGCATATCCGAACCCACGCAGGTCTCGAAAGCGAACGGCAGATCAGTGCAGAGCTCGCTCAGCTGCTCACCGAGTTCGACACATCGCGTTGGCGGTGGTGCGACGATGTGCTCGTGCAGGACGGCGTTATCCCACACAGCCATCCGCAGATCACGTTGGGAACGCGCCGCTATCCCGACCGGCACATACTGCTCGCCGAATACGTGCACGAACAGCTGCACTGGCACTTCGAAGCGGTGCAGGATCGAGTGGACGCTGCGGTTGCCGCGCTCCAGGCGCGCTGGCCCGAGCCGCCTGTCGGCTACCCTGACGGTGCGCGCGACACCACGTCGTCGTGGGAGCACCTGCTGCTGTGTCGCCTGGAACTGGACGCCGTCGAAGAGCTTGCCGGGCGTGCCGCCGCGAGGACTGTCGGAACATTCTGGGCGGGCGACCACTACCGATGGGTCTACCAAACCGTTCAGGACGACGCGACCCGGCAGCTGATAGACAATCTGCTCGACGCTCACGAATTGCGAGTGCGCTGACACCGTGCAATCACGATGCAGCGTATGTGCTGCGCTTCTGCCGGTTCCTCACGCGCGGGCGCTGGGTAGACCCGGCACATGCATCCCTGGCTGACAGTGCTCATCGTCGTCGTCACACCGCTTGCGGCAATTGCGATCTGGGATATCACTCAGCGACGCCACGCGATCCTGAGAACGTTTCCGGTCCTCGGTCACTTTCGCTACATCCTCGAAAAGGTTGGACCGGAGCTACGTCAATACATCGTCACGAGCAACGAGGACGAGCGACCGTTCAATCGCAATCAGCGCCGCTGGATCTACTCATCGTCGAAACTGGAGAACCGATACTTTGGATTCGGCACCGACCGCGACCTGGAGCGGTCTGCCAATACGATTCTGGTGGGCCACTCGACGTTTCCTGAGCCTGCGCCGGTGGAGGGGAAGCGCTCCAGATTTCCTGATGCCCGCTGCAGTTGTCCTCGGTGAGCGGCATAACCGAGCCAAGGCCTTTCGACCGCAGAGCGCTGTCTGGATCAGCGGAATGAGTTACGGCGCACTCGGCCCAAACGCCGTTACCGCGCTGAATCGAGGAGCGCAGATTGCCGGTGCCCTGCAGGTCACCGGCGAGGGCGGAATAAGTGAGTTTCACCGTCAGGGTGGTGAGCTGATCTACCAGGTCGGAACGGGATACTTTGGCTGCCGCAATCCGGATGGGTCGTTCAGCCTCGACCACCTCATCGAAACAGTTGAGTCAGCCCCCGTCAGGGCCATTGAGATCAAGATCAGTCAGGGCGCAAAGCCGTGCCACGGCGGAATCCTTCCTGGAGCAAAAGTCAGTAAGGCAATTGCGGCTGCGCGAGGAGTTGAGGTGGGTGTTGACTGTCTCAGCCCCAGTGGGCACAGCGCGTTCCACGATGTCGACGGCCTGATCGAATTCATTGAATCCATCGCTCAGCGCACAGGGCTGCCGGTCGGGATCAAGTCAGCCGTAGGCGAGTTGGTCTTCTGGCGTGAACTTGCCCACAAG
>CAYNNW010000540.1:0-581 GCA_964398435.1 uncultured Gaiellales bacterium
GCGGGCAGAAAGCCGCCCGGAAGGCGCACCATTGTACGCGCGTTCCCAGGGGAAAGTTCGCGGCGGCGAGGGGGGTGGGCGCGCTAGAGAACTTCGGCTGCCAAGCTGGCCAGTTCGCTTCGTTCGGTCTTGCTGAGGGTGACGTGGCCGCTGATGCCCTGGCCCTTCATGCGCTCGATGCAATGCGCAAGGCCGTTGCTGGCGGCGTCCAGGTAGGGGTTGTCGATCTGGCCGATGTCGCCGCAGAGCACGATCTTGGTGCCGTCGCCCACGCGGCTGACGATCGTCTTGATCTCATGCGGGCTGAGGTTCTGCGCCTCGTCCACAATCATGAACTGGTGCGGAATGCTGCGCCCGCGAATGTAGGTCAGCGGCTCCATGATCAGCTTGCCCGTGGCCATCAGCTGGTCCATGCGCTGCTCGGCGCTGCGGCTCTCGGCGTCGTTGTGGTTGCCGCCGCGCGTGCTGAGCAGGTAGCTGACGTTGTCGAAGACCGGCTGCATCCACATGGAGAGCTTCTCGTCCTTGTCGCCGGGCAGGTAGCCGATGTCCCGTCCAAGGGGCATGATGGGCCGAGCCAC
>CAYNNW010000540.1:591-1564 GCA_964398435.1 uncultured Gaiellales bacterium
GCCACCAGCAGCTTGTCCAGGCGCTCGTCCTTCAGCACCTTCTGCATGCCGGCCGCGATGGCCATGAGCGTCTTGCCCGTGCCGGCGGGGCCGATCAGCGTGACGATCTTGACGTCGTCGTCCAGCAGCAGGTCGAGGGCCATGGTCTGCTGCACGTTGCGCGCCATGACGCCGTAGACCGGCTTGCGTGGTCCGGTGACGGGAATCAGGTGGCCGGTGTTGCCGAGCACGCGCGCAAGGCCGGTATGGCCGGGATCCTGCGTATCGACCAGGATGACAAACTGGTTGGGCACAAGCTGCTCGGAGGTGACCGTCTCGCCATCTGGGCCGCGGCCGTTCACCTGGTCGAGCATGGATCGGGGCAGTTGCCGCTCCTGATAGAGCGCGTCGATGACGTCTGCGCCAACGTGCATCGAGCAGTACCCCGAGTACAGCCAGTCGGCGTCGACGCGATCTGCCTCGAAGTCCTCGCTGGGAATGCCCAGCGCGTCGCACTTGACGCGCGCGGCGATGTCCTTGCTGATGAAGATGGTGCGCAGGCCCTGCACGTGCAGCTGCGAGGCGACGCCCAGGATTCGATTGTCTGCCTTGTCGAGCTCAAGCGCGAACGTGGCTGCCGACGGCAGCATGCGATCGATGCGAATGCTGCCGCCCTGGTCGTTCCACACCACGCCTTCGAACAGGTGGCCGATGCTGCGCAGCTTGTCCAGGCTGCGAATCACCTGCCGGCTGTTGCGGCCGGTCTCGTCGTTGTTCTTCTTGAACTTGTCGAGCTCCTCGATGACTGTCAGCGGAATGACAACCTCGTGCTCCTCAAACTTGAAGATGCACTGCGGGTTGTGCAGAAGCACGTTCGTGTCTAACACGTAGAACTTGATCACCTCCGATCCAGCCGGATCGTTCAAGGTGGACGCCAGCGCTGAGGTGCTGGAAGCTGCTTCTGCTGCCGGGCTCCGCCGCCATCGCGCCGATC
>CAYNNW010000541.1:0-1559 GCA_964398435.1 uncultured Gaiellales bacterium
CCCTAAAAGTTTTACTCTCGGTCGATTTTGACCACGGCGGGTGGTGATTCCGGTGGCGAAACTCCAGGTGAGCGATCGTCTCAAGGATCTTGAGGATTCCGCCGCCGCTCTGCGTGCTGCCCGTGATGCGCAGCCGGCGCCCAACGAGCTGGCTGCCGTGGTGCGCGAGTTGCGGATGGTCGTTCGGGAGATCGATGAGATCCGCCGGCTCGCCCCGAAGGAAGGGTCGTTGATCGATGAGCTCGCCAAGCAGCGTGCTGGCCGGCAGTCAGCGGCCAAGGGTCGCAAACAGGCCGCTAGCGGTCTCTAGCGCCGGTCCTGACGCTGTGGTGTTCGCCGCGGCGCATGGTCTGATGCTTGACGATTGGCAGCAGGACATCCTGCATGTCGGTTTGGGTGAGGCTGCGGACGGGTTGTGGGCGGCGTCCGAGGCAGACGTGATCGCGTCCAGGCAGAACGGCAAGAACGGCACGATCGAGGCGCGTGAGTTGTACGGCCTGGGCGTGTTGGGCGAGTGGCAGATCCACACGGCGCACCTGTTCCGCACGACGCAGGAGTCGTTCGAACGGCTCGAGGCGCACATCATGGCGGGGCCGTTGTCTGAGCTGCTTGTTCGTAAGGTGGCGTCTCCTGCGGCTGGCTATCGGATGCAGTTCGTGAACGGTGCCCGGATCTCGTTCATCGCCCGGTCCCGCACGTCGGGTCGTGGTCTAACGGGTGACCTGTTGGTGTTCGATGAGGCGCAGGATCTCGACGACGATGCGATGGGCGCGCTCATCCCGGTGTTGTCGGCCCGTCCGAATCCGCAGACGTGGAAGCTCGGGTCGGCGCCTGGTCCACATTCGATTGTCTGGCATCGCACCCGTAAGGCGGGGCGCGAGAAGCCGGGGGAGCGGATGGCGTTCTTCGAGTTCTCCGCTGACCCTGATTCGTCGCTTGATGATCCGGCGGCGTGGGCTCAGGCGAACCCGGCGCTCGGTATTCGGATCACGGCTGAGGCGATCGGTTCGGAACGTCAGCAGATGTCCGATGAGATGTTCGCCCGTGAGCGTCTGTCGATCTCGCCGGATCTGATCGAGGAGTCTGGCGACGAGTTGGCGCAGGTGTGGGGTCGGTTGGCTGACCCTGAATCTCAGCCTGAGGGTCGTGTGGCGTTCGCGTTGTCGGTGTCGCCGAATGGCAACTCGGCGGCGATCGGTGTTGCCGGTGTCCGTGCTGACGGTCTTGAGCATGTTGAGGTTGCCTATCACGAAGACGGCACGGGCTGGTTGATCGCGAAGGTGACGGAGATGGCATCCCGTTATGACGGGTTTGAGTTGGTTGCCCCATCGTCTGGTCCGGCTGGCGCGGTGGTGGCGATGCTGGAGCACGCAGGTGTGACGGTTCGTTTGGCGAAGACGGCGGACTCGGCTAATGCGTGTGGCGGTTTGTTGATCGCTGCTCGGGATGGTCGTCTGCGTCATCGTGGGCAGCGGCCGTTGGATGTGGCGGTTGCGGGTGCGAAGCGTAAGGACATTGGTGATGCGTGGGTGTGGGGTCGGAAGACTTCTACGGCTGAT
>CAYNNW010000542.1:0-1559 GCA_964398435.1 uncultured Gaiellales bacterium
CAGCCATTTCGACCGAGTAGCGGATCTCGGACCCGGCACGCGAGGCAAAGACCACGGTTGCACGGAATCCGCCGCCCTCAAGCTGCTCAACGTAGCCGCCGCCCGCCTTGTTGCCCGTATTCAACAGGTCTGCCAGCTCCGGCGACTGTTGCGCCACCGTCTGGTTGGTGCACCCCGGCGCACCGGCTGAGCCGTCGGGATTGGTAGTGGGAAGCCCACCACTGCTCATGCACTGGGCCATCGCCGAAGCCAGTTGCCGCACGTCAGCCTGCGCCTTCAGTGCCTCTGCCTGATTGATCACGCCCGCGGGGTCACCCTGGACTCCGAACGACGGGCCGCACGACGCACAGGCCAATGCGCAGATCACGAGGGCAGCTACGCGCCGGGAAATCAGCCTTCGCGGCGATGCCACTCCTGGCCATGTGTACGTGACTTCCATGCAGTCACTCCAACGATCACCGACAACGTACAGACAATGCAGACAAACAAGACCATGATCGCAAGGCACTACCCGCGCGACCCCGATTCGAACCCCTCAGCGTGCCGGGGCGCTCCCAATCTGCAGTTCGCTGCGCTCCCCGTCGAGGCTGATCCACGATGGCCCGGGCGCGATGAATTCCCGGCCGCCCGGGCCGTGCACCAGCACGCCGCTGACGAGCGCAATATCCACAGGCCCCGAATGCCGCGACATCTGCTGTGCCAGCACGTCGAAATCGTCGATGATCGCGTGGAGTGCAGTTGCTGTCAGTTCGGTCAGATCCGGCACGTGCCCCCAGGCAAGTTCGCGGATCATGCGTTGGCGCAGCAGGCTGTACTCAATGTCACCCGGGTCAAGGTCGGCGCTCAACGTGCCGGAGGCGAATTCCGCCTGGAGCGCAACGAGTGCCCCACAGGCCGATCCGGCTGCGATCTGCCCTCGCCGCTCACAGCGCCCCACGGTGCCTGAAGCGTCGACACCGATGTGTGGCATGAGAAAAGCGACGTAGCGCCGATGTCCGTCACCGTCAGGTGCGTGATGCATTGCAGCCTGCATTCCGGTTCGCCCCAACAGCAGCATGCCTGCGAGGCTGGACATGTCAAACGCGTGTCCCCAGTGCTCATGTACAGCTTCGCTGAACTGCTCGGTCAGCTCATCGCGACACACGCCAATCATCGCCAGTGTGGTGGCAGGATCAAAGCCAATAGCGCGCAGCTGATACAGGGACGCATCGAGCACGTCGTTCATGGGACGCGCTGCCGGCAGGCCCTCCAGTCGGATCGATCCGTCGGAGACTGTCATGCCCACCTCCGAATCGCGCCACGATCCTTCCACGTCCCCGACCGCACATACAGGATGCAGGCGAGGAGAATGTGTTTGCTGACAATGTACGTCATGCTGGTTGCAAGAGCCATGACCGCAATGAACACGACCGGCCCCTGATTACCCAGCTGGTCCAGCAGCGTTGTCGCAACCTGCCCTGGGCGAACAATCAGATCCCAGCTGTTGAAGCGCGGGAATCTTCCCAGGTAGATGGCGATTGCACACGCCACGGACAGTCCATGCTCCACTGCACGCACCG
>CAYNNW010000543.1:0-1551 GCA_964398435.1 uncultured Gaiellales bacterium
TCGGCCAGCAGCTGCGGGTCGTCGGTTCGCCCTGATTCGACATTTGTGCCACTACCGCACCACCCTGGTGCGCACTGGCCCCAGGCAGGCGCCGCAGTCGGTACAGCCATCCCAGCGACAATCGCCGGTAACTGCCTCTGCGCGGCTCTGCCAGAGTTCGTCGAGCAGGAATTCCTTTGTCAGACCCGATCGAATGTGATCCCACGGAAGCGGGTCGTATTCCCCGTGGGATCGCTGTGATTCCTCATCCAAGTCCAGGCCTTCGGCTTCGAATGCCCGCTTCCATGTCCTCTCGTCAAATTGCTCGTTCCATGCGTCGAAGCGCGCACCGGCGCGCCACGCATGTTCGATGACGCGCGCCGTCTGCCGGCCGCCGCGTGAAATTGCGCCCTCAAGAACGCTTGTTGCTACATCGTGAAGACTCAGTTTGATGCGATCCCGTGGTGTCGCCCGCCGCAGATATTCCCGCTTGCGAAGCAGTTGCTCGCGCGGGGCCATGCCTTCCCACTGAAATGCCGTGTGCGGCTTCGGCACAAAGTTCGAGGCACTGACGTGTACGGTGTATCGACCGTTGGGGCCGAGCACTTCAGCACCAATGTCACGCGCACGAATTGCAAACTCGCTGATCGCATGAACGTCATCATGGGTCTCGCGCGGCAAACCGATCATGAAATAGGTCTTCAGGCTGCGATATCCCTGCTCAAATGCCGCACGAACAGCGCCGTCAATCATCTCGTCATCGATCGTCTTGCAGATCACGTTCCGCAGTCGCTGTGTCGCAGCCTCCGGCGCAATCGTGATCGACGTCTGCCGAGCATTGGCCGCGGCGCTCATCGCAACAGGACCGGTGTCGACCCTGTTTGACGGCAACGACAGATGCAGATCGGGACGGGCAGCCTTGATGCCGCTGATTGCCCGCTCGACATCGGTGTAGTCGCTGGTGGCCAGCGACGTCAGTGACAGCTCGTCGTATCCGGTGCAGTCGAGCTGCTGCAGCCCAGCAGCAACCACCTCGTCAGCGGGTCGCTCGCGGACCGGGCGATACCAGCTGCCCGCATGGCAGAAGCGGCACCCACGCGTGCAGCCGCGCATGACTTCCACGCTCGCGCGGCTGAAGATCGCACTCGCATGCGGTACCACCGGTTGTCCGGGATGCGTGGCAATCGAGAACGACGAGTAGACCGCGCGGTCAACGTCGTGTGTTCCCAATCCGGGAATGTAGATCGACGGCAGCGCTGCCAGGCGACGCATTCGCCCGCTGCGCGTCTGCTCATCGCGGAAGACCTGGATGACGCTGTCGAGCAGGTCCTCACCCTCGCCGATGAGGAATGCATCAATGAATGGGGCCATCGGCTCCGGGTTAGAGGCGCACGGGCCCCCGCCGATCACGATTGGATCGTCGTCCGACCGATCGGCTGCATGCAGCGCAACCCCGGCAAGATCCAGCATCTCCAGCACATTCGTGTAGCAGAGCTCGTGTTGGAGCGTGATGCCCCACAGATCGCAGTCGGCAACGGGACGCCACGATTCCAGCGTGAACAGTGGGATTCC
>CAYNNW010000544.1:0-1544 GCA_964398435.1 uncultured Gaiellales bacterium
GATCAGCGCGTTCCAAGAACCCCACCTCTGCCGAGGCCATCGTGGCCATCGGGGCTATCTTAGCCTGCCCGTCGGGCGACAGGACGGAACGCTGGAGCTACATATTTTCGTGGCCCTCGTGGGTGCCATCGTCCTCGAGCTGGCCGTCCTTCTCCCACTGCTTGCAATCAGCCTCGGTGGCGTCCGGCTGCTTTTCAAGGCAGCGATCAACGCGCTGGGACGCGGTTACGCTGGAGCCGCAGCCGGCAGCAATCAGGCCTACCACTCCGATCGCAGCAATCATCCGCCGAGATTTCGATACCACCGTCAACGCTCCTTTTCCAACCGACTGCACAAACCTACTACATGATGTCCGACCTACAGGTCGTAACCTGCGTCCTCGAAGTCCGACTTGGCCTGCTCGAGCATCTGGATCACCTCTCCGTACTCGGGATCGCTCAGATGCGCACGCACCCTTTCGGGGTCGCCCTCGGCTTTCGCGAGCTTGTCGATGATCGGACGAAATCCACGAACTCCTTCGAGATACTGCTCGTGCGCGCCAGCGATGTCTGCTGGGGGATCGAGGGCCTCCAGCTCGCGAGCGGCGCTGTCGAGGGCCCGCTGCGCAGCCACGACGTGCTCGGCGGCGAAAGAGCGCTGCCCGAATAGCGTCGACATCGCCTCATCCAGCCGATCGTCGATCTGGCGTAGCTGGCGCTCATAGCTCGCATCGACATGTTTCTTCTTCGGTGTATCGGACTTCTCCGGCTCGCCACCGCTCGAACTTCCGCAGCCTGCGACGACTGTCGCCAGCAGCGCGGCAAGGACGAGGATCATTCTGTTCATCGCGCACCCCTCTCAATGATGTGGGACCGGACCACATGGGCCA
Source organism: uncultured Gaiellales bacterium (assembly GCA_964398435.1). Classification (GTDB taxonomy): domain Bacteria; phylum Actinomycetota; class Thermoleophilia; order Gaiellales; family SKUG01; genus CAYNNW01. The sequence continues at coordinate 869 of CAYNNW010000544.1, forward strand.
GTCCTGCGCCGGCAGCGACCGAGTTTCACGCACCAAGCGGTAGGCCGGTCGCGTGTCCGGGGATACCAGTGTACGACAACCTGTAGGAGTTTCCCATGATCACATCGGTTGGAACCATTCGCCTCGCCGCACTTCGGCCCTCAGCTCCGATGAACGCCCATCATTCCGAGCACAACAAGCACTCCGAAGCGAAAAAGCAATGCGCCTGCGGCGAGGGATGCAAGTGCGGAAAGGCCGACAAGCACAAGCATTGAGGTGCGGCTACGAAGATCGTCGCGTGCTGAGCGTCAGGCCGCCAGTACCTTGATCGAATGCGCCGTTTCGTCGATCGTGGTGAATCCGACGCGTTCGTACAACTTGATTGCCGCGTGATTGTCGGTTCCAACACGAAGCAGCACGTGTTCGGAGTCGTTCAACAGCCAATCACACCAACTCGTCAAGGCCCGCGTCGCATATCCACGTCCTCGGAGGGCCGGATCAGTGAACAGCGAATAGAAGATCGTCGTACTCGATGTTCTGGCGCCCAGCTCGGCGGTGAACGCCAGCTTGCCATCTTCGACCCAAAGAACCAGCTGCCGACCCGCCACAGCCCGTTCCACGGTGTCGATGACATCACTGTCGAGTTTGCTGTACGGTGGAATTGCAACCCGATTCTCGTCCGCCCACGTCTGCACGC
>CAYNNW010000545.1:0-1539 GCA_964398435.1 uncultured Gaiellales bacterium
AACCTGACGGACTTTGCGGGAGTGTTTTCCCGGGAGGACGCTGTACTGCGACTCAATTGGAGACTGCCATGCGGACGATGGTAATGGCGGCCGGACGCGGAAGCAGACTGGCACCGCTGACCGACGTTGTGCCCAAACCGGTGCTGCCCGTGGCGAACGAACCGGTCATGGGTCGCCTGCTGCGGCAGCTGGCTCGAGCTGGCCTCCGTGACGTCGTCTGCAACACATCGCACCTGGCGCCCGTGATGGAGTCGGTCTTCGGCGACGGCGATGCGCATGGAGTTCGCCTATCGTGGTCGCGCGAGACGCAGATGCTCGGAACTGCCGGTGGCGTGCGGAACGCGCAGGACCTGTTGGTTGATGGCGACGAGCCGGTGCTCGTGCTCTCAGCCGATGGATTGCATGATGTTGATCTGAACGCCGTGGTCTCAGCGCATCGCTCCAGCGAGGCGCTGGTCACAATCGTCTTTGCCGAGGTCGCAGATCCATCGGAGTTCGGCGTGGCGATCCTCGACTCCGAGAGCCGGATTACCGGATTCCAGGAAAAGCCGGCAGCGGGAACCGAACTCAGTCGTCTGGCGAGCACCGGGATCTATGTGCTGTCGCCGGCGGTCTTCGAGCGAATGCCAGCGGCAGGAACGTTTCACGATTTCGGCTCAGAGCTCTTTCCGGAACTGCTCCGTGATCTGCCAGGAACGATGTTCGGCTATGTCCACCGTGGTTACTGGAACGATATCGGTGGATTCGATGATTTCCGTCGCGGTGGACTCGACATTGTGAGCGGCACCTTCGATGGAGATGGTCCGACTGTTGAACTGACCGGTGATTCCCTGATCCACCACTCGGCTTCAATCCACCCTGAAGCGACCGTCATCGGTCCATGTGTGATCGGCCCCGATGCGGTACTGGAAAAAGGCGCGACGGTGATCCGTTCCGTTGTTCTTCCAGGCGCATGCGTGGCATCCGGTACGGTGGTGAGCACGGGCGTCGTATCGTCGCTGGCCGGACTCGGAACATGGGTCGACGACATGTGCGGAGCACCGATTGCCCAGCAGCGGTGAATCCGCTGGGCCACGCGGCGCCTCGACCGCAGACTGCTTCGCCCGCTGGCTGCACACCTGTGTAGCAATCATCGTCGGGGCTCGATGCTGCGGATGCAGGTGCAGCTCACTCGACGTGATATGCCCCGACTGTCGGGCACAACTCTCGCGGCCGTCCCCGGCGTCAGGCGCCGTCTGGGAGTGGAACGATCCCGCCGCGTCGGTCATCCGTGCAGCGAAGGATCGCGGTGCCAGGCGGGGGCTCGTCGAACTTGCCAGGTACGCCGTCACGAGCGGGCGGCTGCCGCTATCCCGTGCTGCAGCAGTAACGTGGGTTCCTGCCAGCGCTGAATCGCGAGCTCACCGAGGATTCGAGCCGGCTCGAATCATTGCCAGCGAAATTGCGTCGGGTACCGGTGCGCCTGCAATCCGGCTGCTTGACCGGGTCGGCCAGGCTCCACGACAGCGGGGACGTGATCGGGGAGCACGACGCAGCCTC
>CAYNNW010000546.1:0-1537 GCA_964398435.1 uncultured Gaiellales bacterium
GTCGGTGATGTGCGCTCGGATAGTTGGCACAAAACCGGTAGGTGATGCAGAGCTAGCTACGGGCGGGTTCTGCGCCGCCTGCTTCGCTCCGGCACCCGCCTTCTGACGACCGACCGCGACGCCGCCAAGGCCCGCTGCCACAACGGCGGCAGCCAGCACTCCGGCAAGCACGGCTGTCGCGGGGCGTGGGCTCATGCATTGGCTATCGGCAGATGGCCCAGCGCCCTTGAACGGACTGGACGTTCCCAACGGAACTTTCAGTACGGCCTGCCCATCCTACGGTGAAGTCGAGCACCGGACGGGTGCGGGACAACCACACACAACAGGAGTACACCATGAAGTCACGGACGATACTGCGGGGACTCATCCTCGGGACGGCAATCATGTCGCTGTTGGCGCTGGCAGGCACCGCCTCAGCGGCAACCAAGGCGATCTGGCATCCGCTCGACACCAAGGTCATCGCACCTACCCCAAAGGGGATCACGGCCTACCACGTCGACTCACTGGATAGCCCATGCATCAGCCGCACTGTGATCGGTAGCAGCGGGGTCAAGACATTCGGCTGCCCGGCTGCAACCATCAATCGAACGATTACGCTGCTGGAGGCGTGTTTCCCAGCGAAGAGTGGCATGCTTCGCTTCCGAACCACGTATCTCGCCAGGTGGTCAGAGCGAGTTGTACTCGAATTCGAGAGCAAGGCGCGGCCCGCGCAGTGGAAGCAGACAGCGACCGGTGGGTGGATCAAGGGCTTGCCCCTCAGTCGAACAACTGTCGCCTGCTGAATCCCGCACACACACGCACCCCGACTCCGTCGTCACCTGATCGGGGTGCGCTCACAGCGCAGGGGGTCGTCTTGGGACGGCCCCCTGCACCATTTGACGGCAAGCGAAACACCCAACTTCCTAGTCAGGAGAACACTATGAATTCACGTACAACTATTCGCAGTCTCATTGTCGGAGCCACGCTCATGTCACTGCTGGGGCTGACTGGAGCAGCGTCGGCAGCAGTGCCCGCCGCGACCTGGAACCGGCTCGATACCAAGACACCTGATGGTGCATACCTTGGGCATACCGTGTACCACGCGGACACTCGAGGACCGTGCCTCAAGGGGACCGTCGGGAAGTACATTGGCAGCCGTGGCGTGAGCACATCAGGGTGCATGGCGATGGTGCAACGCAAGGTACACCTGCTTGGACGCTGCAACCTGGTAGGCGGTCGATACGAGCGCAAGCACACAGTCGTTACTGCCGACCTGGTGCACCCGGCCGTAGTTGAGTTCTCAACCGGCGGCACTGGAATTTCATCACGGGAGTCTTGGCGCAACAACAAGACGACGACGTGGAATACGGTACACATGCTGTACACATATCGTTCATGTTGATTCCGCGACCTCAACTGTCGACGAAGAATGAAGGGCCGCCCCTCGGGGCGGCCCTTCCTATTGCGCGCGCCGCGAGCGCGTACTCACATCGCTCGTCGTCAGGTTTGACGTGCGATCCAATTCGAGCAGATAACGATTCCAGCAACAAATGCGCCG
>CAYNNW010000547.1:0-1535 GCA_964398435.1 uncultured Gaiellales bacterium
GTCGAGTCGGTTCCCGATACGGACGACGTCGCGGACGTCGAGGTGACGGTGGCCCGATCAGTCATATGTGTTCGTGACCACGGGCCCGGCCTGGGAGATGCGGAGCTGTTGGACAGCGCTGAACCGTTCGTGCACCGTCCGGGCGCAGGCGGCACACGAGGGCACGGAATCGGACTGGCATTCGTCGACAGGGTCTGTCGATTGCACGGCGGATCGCTGGTGCTCCGCAACAGTACAACGGGTGGGCTGGAGGTCGAGATGACGTTCGGACCCATCGAGGTGGGCGCAGCGAATCGATCATAGGCATTCCCAGAAAGTTCCCAGATACACCACAGGTGACGTGAATCCCGGGGGCACACAATGATGAGTGTCAGCCCCCGGAACGAATGCGAGTACACCATGTCCCACGAGAGCGATCAGACACCGTCCGACGACCATGCATCATCGCCTGCTGCAGGCAGACGAGGGCCTCTTGCACACGCGATTGCCGGCATCGCCGCCGGCGCCGCCGTCATGGTCATCGAACCGTCATTTCTCCCTTTTGGGACACCGTTTGACTGGTCGGTAGTGCCGTCGCAGACACAGATGGTGATCGTGCCGCTCATCCTGATCGCGCTGCTTGAATGTGTCGCAGTCGTGCGCCCATCTTCCTGGTCACGACTCTGGGCGCTCGAGGTTGGGCTCGTCCTCACGATCGCACAATGGGCCACGATGAATTGGTCGCTTGAGCAGTTGTTTCCGATGATGACTGGAGAGACCGTCGGCGGCGGTGGCCAGCCCTCGACAGGTAACGTTGACAACAGCCTGCGCGATTACCTGGACACGGGCTGGCTCGTGTCGCGTGGCCTTGCCACGACAGTTGCGGGGACGTTGGCTGCGCTGACTGTCCACCGGTCAGTTCGACGTTCCGTATCACTATTGGGATCTCTGGCTGCGGTCGCGGGATCAGTTGTAGTTGTGTACGGACAGGACGCATCGATCCTGTCGGAGATCGAGGGCTACTCCTCGGCAGAATCACTTGCTGGTTTCCTGCCCCTTGTAGTAGCTGGTATCGCAGCGCTGCTCGTAGTTGGGGCGCTGGCTGGACTGGTCTGGTCGCTGGCCGTTCGTCGCAATCGCGTGATCAGCTGTGCAGTGCTCCTGATCGGCATCATCGCCCTCAACTCGATGTACGCGGTGACGCTTGAGACCGCCGAGGTCAACTCGAATCACGAGATTCCTGCCGATCCGGCGACGAAGCCTCGGGCAGCGAAGTGGCACGAAATTCCCGTCAGTAGCCGCGCAGTTGAGAGCGGGACGCGTGTTGGTGGTGGATGGTTCGTTGCAGCCGATGGCTGGGCCGCAAACGTTGATCTGATCGCGCCCGCGCCAAAGTCAGCGTCGAAGAGCCTCAAGGTTTCCGTCCGTGCAGTCGCATGGGATACCGTTCGCAACGGCGACCCCGGGCCTCACGGTGCGAAAATGCCGCGGCCGCGGTCGGTGCCTACAGCCATCCCAGTGCGTGTTGTTACCGATTCGTGTTATGGGTTGGGGAA
>CAYNNW010000548.1:0-1525 GCA_964398435.1 uncultured Gaiellales bacterium
AGAGGGCAAATTCCCGCTCGATGAGCTGTCAGAGAGGTTCGGAATCGAGCTGGCAACAGACGATGACGTGCACACGATAGGTGGATTCGTCTTTGCACTGCTGGGTCAACAGCCCCACGAGGGGGATGTGGTGCGACACGAGAACCTGCGCCTCGAGGTAACCGAGACTGACGGGCCGCGAATTGTCCACGTCGACATCATCATTCAGCGTGGGCGAAGTGCCGGGAGCGCGCCGGCAGCGTCAGCGGACAGCCCGGCTCCGGACCACGGCCGCGAAGATCAGGCAGCTGCCTCGCCCGGATCCTGATTTGACTGCTCAGGCGAGCCGTCAGACGGCTCGTCGCCAACCAGGTGCAGCCTGCGCTCAGCCTCCGCAGGGACGGGCTGCTGGGGTGGAAGGTGTGGAAGGTCGGCTTCGCGGACGCGGCGGCCGGCTTCGCCAACGGCGTCCGACCCCAGCGTGTCGAGCACGTCAAGGAACACCGACACGACGGCAGGGTCAAACTGCGTGCCGGCACAGTCGACGAGTTGCTGACGCGCTTCTTCGGTCGGCCGGGCCTGGCGATACGGGCGATCGCTGGTCATCGCGTGGTACGCGTCGCAGACGAGAATGATGCGGCTGCCCAGCGGGATGTCTTCGCCTTCCAGACCGTCGGGGTATCCGCGTCCATCCCAGCGCTCGTGTTCGTGTCGAACAATCGGCCGAACACCAGCCAGGAACCCGATCGGAGCGATGATCTGCTCGCCGAGGATGGTGTGGGTCTTCATGACCTCAAATTCGTGCTCGGTCAGCGCTCCCGGTTTTTGCAGGATCTGGGTCGGAATGCCGATCTTGCCGATGTCGTGCAGCAGGGCCCCGAGCTCGAGTTCGCGCAGGTCGGCGCGATCCATTCCCAGGCGGCGTCCTGTTTCGACCGCAAGTGCTGCAACGTCGTGCGAGTGATCGTGCGTGTAGCGATCGGACGTTTGCATCGCCACTTCAAGTGCGTGAACCGTGGAACGGCACGTGCGCTCCAGCGCATCGTTCGCATCGCGCAACGCGAGCCCCGAGGCAGCGTGCGTAGCCACGTGCCCCAGCAGGCGCACATCGATCTCGATGGGGAGCGGGGCCACGGCAATCGCCCGTTCGATATAGAGCACGCCATAGTCACCGTCTCCGGCAATCATTGGTATCGCAATGGCGGTGTGATCCGGCGACTCGTCAATCTGCGCAGTTCGTAGCTCCAGCGCCGCCAATGCGCGAGACCGGGACGCCGATCCCCTGACTGCATGCGGTTCGTCGGCTTGCGATGACCCGAACGAGGCCATGGCGCGAAGGTCGCTGTCGAATACCGTGACAACGTCGAGATCGAATCCGTCGGCAATTTCGGCAGTCATTCGGGTCAGCGACGCAACTGTCCATGACTCAGGCCGCATGACCGCGTCCATTGCCGACGTTGTCGCGCGCGTTCTTCGATCGACTGCTGCTGCAGCCCGAGGCCAGGCCGGCGCGGAACCAGCGCACGCGCTGCTGCGAGCTGCCGTG
>CAYNNW010000549.1:0-579 GCA_964398435.1 uncultured Gaiellales bacterium
GCCAGGCCTGCCAGGCGCGCAGGAGCAGCGGCCATGCGCTGGGCAATCTGTACCAGCGTGAGCTCCCCTTCACATGCCGTCCACACGGCCGGCAATCCCAGCTGCAGCGACGAGATTCCTCCCCATGCGTCGCGCAGATTCCCGGTGTCCAGAAGCTTCAGCTCAGGCGGAGCAGGTGAGTGGTCCGAGACAATCATCGAAATGGCACCGTGTTGCGTGGCCTCGCGCAGCGCGTCGCGCATCGTGCGCGGGCGCAGCGGCGGCGCACACTTGTAGCGCGTGTCGCCGGCAGGGACGTCCTCAGCAGCGAATGTCAGATAGTGCGGGCACGTCTCGAACGTCACCTGCGCGGTGGGCGCGGCGGCGCGAACACGATTGATCGTCTCGGGATCGGAGACATGGACGATGTGCAATCGACAGTCGCTGCGCTCGGCAATCTGTGCTGCCGCAATCGCGGCGGCATGCTCGGCAGCTGCGGGCCGGGACGCGCACCAGGCATCGTGCGACGACGGTGGCCCGTTCCACGCTTTCAGCGAGACTGGATCCTCCGCGTGCACGAGCAGCGGCAGTCCACTGGCC
>CAYNNW010000549.1:589-1522 GCA_964398435.1 uncultured Gaiellales bacterium
GAATCGCTCATGAACGCCTTGAAGCCCAGTGCTCCGGCCGCCGCCAGCGCCGGAATCTGATCGATCGAATCCGGCGTGACGCCGGCCCAGAAGCCATAGCGAACGCGCGCATGCCTGCGCGCCGACCGTCGCTTCAGCTGTAGCGCTTCAGCCGTGGTGGTCACCGGAAGCGAGTTGAGTGGCATGTCGATCACGGTCGTGATCCCGCCAGCCAGCGCAGCACGAGACGCTGATTCCCATCCCTCCCACCGGGTGTTGCCGGGCTCATTGACGTGCACGTGAGTGTCGACCAGCCCGGGCAGCAGCACATGTCCGCGGGCGTCAACCGTGTCGACCGTCATCGCCGATCACGACCCAGCCGTCGATCTCACCGCCGGGAGTGACTATCCGATCGCAGCGGATTGCGTGTACGGGCGTCGTGCTCACAGAGCAAGATTACTGACCGACAGGTCAGAGGTACTGCAGCATCGGGTCGACGGGAACGCCGTTCACCCGTGTCTCGAAGTGCACGTGATCGCCCTCGCATCGACCTGTGCAGCCGACCGATCCGATCACCTGTCCCTGCCCGACGGACTGGCCAACCGATGCACCGACGTGCGACTGGTGCGCGTAGGTGGTGGTCAGGCCGTTGGCGTGCTGGATGATCACGACGTTGCCGTATCCGCTCATCCAGCCGGAGTAGATCACTGTGCCGGCCTGATACGTATGAATCGCAGTCCCGGCCGGGGCTGTGATGTCAACGCCCTGGTGATCGTGACCGCCGCGGGGGCCATATCCCGACTCCATCATGCCAGCGACCGGCCAACCGTTGGCATCGACTGCTGTTGAGGCGCCGTGCCCGTGCCCGTGCCCGTCGCCACCCGAGGCTGGAATCGCGTGGCCACCGGTCATTGCCGGCGCTGCCTTGATCGTGTCGGCCAGCCCTGCAGAGGC
>CAYNNW010000550.1:0-1514 GCA_964398435.1 uncultured Gaiellales bacterium
TGCCAGGCTGTGCTCCAGCCGGGTGGAATCTTGCGCACTGGCGGGGATTGCCCGCGATATCGCTCGCAATATCGTCGTCGGGGACGCACGTCATGCGTCCACGTGGGCAACCCTGCGATTGGCGCAGCCCGAGGCCGGTGACCTGTGGGACATGGTCGTCGGAAATCCACCGTTCGTGCGACAGCTTGCCGCTGAGTGCCCGCCAGACCTGGCAGCGAGTCGGTCGTGCGGGACGGTTGCGGGCTGGATCTGCGAACGTATGGTCAACGCGCTGCGGCCAGGCGGCGTCGTCGCGGTCGTGATGCCGATGAGCGTCACTGCAACCGATGCGTTCAACGGTCTCCGTGAACTCCTGCGCACGCAATTGGGAACAGCTCGGATCAGCTCGTGGGACACGGTGCCCGACTCGCTCTTCCCCGGCACGATGCAGCGGGTTTCACTGCTTGTTGGGCGACGCCGGATTGCACCATCACACGAGCGAGAGTGGCACGTCGGTGGATACCACCGCTGGAAGGCGCACGAGCGGCCCGGAATCCTCGGTCGAGTCACATATGTGCGGGAACCGGACGGGCAGGACGTTGGACGTGACGTCGCGCTCACCCGGGCCATTGTCAAGATCGGCAGCGAGTGGGAGCGCCGACTTTGTATTGCGCTGCAACAGCATGATCCGATGGGACGGTTGCTCCTACCGCCGGTACCGTGGAACGAGCTCACCGACAGGGGTGCCTTTGACGACCCTCCGGGAAGCGGCCTCACCATCTGGTACCGACGGCGATGGTCGTACTTCCTCAGCTTTACTGATTTCGTTCCTGTCGTGACCGACCAGGCTGGTGTGCGTCGATCTCCGAGCGAGATCCGCCGGCTGCCGACCAGGCTTCCGGCGGACACGCCATGGATTCTGGCGCTGCTCAACTCAACCCTCTTCTGGTGGTACTTCACCGTGTCGTCAGACAATCGCAATGTCAATCGCCGGGAGCTGAGCGAGTTTCCACTGCCCGATCCGTCCGCGGAGCTGTCGCATGCACTGGGCCACGAGGCAGCGAGCCTGATGCACGCACTTGATGACACGTCTGAGCACCGTCGCTGCACCTATCGGCGCGGTGGAACCATCCGCAATCAGTACCTGTTTCATGGCCGATGCCGGACTCAGATCGATCGAATCGATGCGCTCGTGGCGGAGCTGTATGGATTCGACGATGAATTGCGTGAGCGCATTGCCGGCTACGGAGGCGAATGGCGCAAACCGCTCAGTGTGTCTGCGCGCTGACGATATCGATCACGATCGATTCGCAGGTCAGCAGCACCGCAGTCCATGGTGTCTGCATGGGGCGCGGCATTCGAAGTCGTCCACCGCTCAACTTCCAGAGAACCGGCGTGCCGACGAGCGTGAAGACGACGGTCCAGCGGAGCAGTACGAACACCAGCAGAAAGCGTTCACCGGTCGCGGCCCATACCGCTCCGGCGACCAGCGCGCTGATCGCCGTCACACCGATCGAAAACAGAACGATGTCGAT
>CAYNNW010000551.1:0-1514 GCA_964398435.1 uncultured Gaiellales bacterium
TTGGGCCACCCAGCATTCCGGCGTCATACATGCGACGCTTCTCGGGGTCCTTGAGCACCTCGTAGGCACCATTGATCTGCTTGAACTTCTCCTCGGCCTCAGGATTCCCCGGATTCCGATCGGGATGATGCTTGCGCGCCAGTCGTCGAAATGACTTGCGGATCTCGTCGTCCGTCGCGCCCTTGGGGACCTCGAGCAGCTGGTAGTAGTCAGTCGTTGCCATGGGTACATCACCCCCTTTCGCTGTTGTGGTCGAGCAGCTGTCCTGTCAGCACATCACTCCGCGTCGCCCGAGCCATCCGCCACCACGACCTTGGCGTGGCGAAGGATCCGCCCATCGAGCTCGTATCCCTTCTGGACCACGACCAGCACGGTGCCCTCCGGCTTGCCAGTTCCGGGCTGCATCATCATCGCCTCGTGGCGATGCGGGTCGAAACCGTCTGACGTGTCAATTTCGGTCAGGCCATGTGCTGTCAGTACTGACAACAGCCGGTCGTGCACCATCTGCACACCCTCGGCCGCACCGCCCTCGACAACTGCAAGGGCCCGCTCGAAGTCATCGAGCACAGCCAGCAACTCAACCAACAGTCGGTGATCGGCAGCTGCGGCGGCCTGCTCCCGCTCGCGAACTGCTCGCTTGCGGAAGTTGTCGAACTCGGCAGCGAGTCGCTGCAGGTCAGAGCGGAACTCGTCGCGCTCCGCAAGCGCCCGAGCAAGCTCGTCGCTGCCTGCACCTCCGCCGCTGCCGCGGCCTTCTGCCGCAACCGTTGCCGCAGCCGATGCAAGATCCGACGTGTCAATCGGTCGGCCGGTCAGATGACCTTCGTCGACACCGAATGCGGCGCCCGATCCTCCAGGCGACACCTCCGGGCCGTCAGCGTGGCTGTCGGAGTCAGCTGTCATGCGACTACGCCTTTCCGGCCGGCTCTTCGTCGATGATCTCGACATCCTCGATGTCCTCGTCATCGCCAGACGCGTCTGCAGCGACTCCGTCATCGTCAAGCTGACCATCTGAGCCCGCACCGCCGGAGGCTTCCTGAGCCGCGTCGTACACGGCCTTGCCCAGCTCCTGCGCCGATTCCATCAGCGTGTCGACCGCAGCGTCGATTGCGCTTGGCTCGGCCGACTCGTCCTCGAGCAGGCTGCGAACGTCAGCCATCGCAGATTCGATCGTGCTCTTGGTGTCATCGTCAACCTTGTCGGCGTGGTCCTTCAGTGCCTTTTCCGTGCCGTACAGCATGGTCTCGGCCTTGTTGCGCGACTCGGCTGCCTCTTTCATCTTGCGAGCTTCGTCGGCGTGGGATTCGGCGTTACGGATGAGATCCTGGATCTCATCTTCCTTCAGACCAGAGCCACCGGTAATCGTGATGGCCTGCTCCTTGCCAGTGCCCAGGTCCTTGGCCGTGACAGCCAGGATGCCGTTCGCGTCGATGTCGAACGTGACCTCGATCTGCGGTCGCCCACGCGGTGCCGGCGGGATGTCGGTCAGCTGGAACTTGCCCAGCGTCTTGTTG
>CAYNNW010000552.1:0-1511 GCA_964398435.1 uncultured Gaiellales bacterium
TGGAGGCGCGATGCAGGTTGGAAACGAATCGCTCCAGCGGCGTCAGGCTGAGAATGCTCATTCGAGCCGAAGCCTATCGTGCGCGCCCGCGAATCCACCCCCTCGGCTGCAGGAGTGCTTATCTGGCGACAGGGAAGTAGCGCGGGTCGTGCGAGCCGTCGTATGCCAGATCCGAACCCAGGGCCAGGCCAGCAGCGGCCGCAGCGGCCACGGCAGCTACCTGAAGACCAAGCCGCAAAGATGTAACTCCGGACGCCGGTGATCCAAACGAGCCTACGACCGCCCCAACAGCTCCACCAAATATGCCAGCTGCCACTGGCAGAAACACCAGCCCGGCGGACTCGCCGGCGTGATCGATGTGCCCCTCCGTGGAGAACGGGCTCTGCCCCGCGTGCAATCGCACAGCTCCATAGGTCAATGCTCCTGCTGCTGCACTGACGGCAACGGTTCCGATGACACTCATCTTGATCCCACCCTGTAAGGGCGCGCACGCAACAGGTCAATCGACAGGGGCACAGCGCTCGTATCGAAACGTCCCACGCACGCGACCGAATTTCAGTCACTTCCCCGCTCCGGTATATCGAAAGCGGGCCGCCCGACGGTTTCAGCGACCGCAGGACATCACGCCCCAACACAGAACGTTCAACCAGCCAGGCAAGGGGACAGTCGTGGGACTTCGTGGAATAGCAATTCTGATAACGATGGTGTTTGCATTTGGTGATGCTGCAATCGCCATGTTCGGCAGTGACAAGCTGCTTGTTCAGGTATCAACGATCGGCGGGCTTGCGGTTGGAGTGCTGTGGCTGCTGGTCTTGCTGAGCGAGCGCCGCACTCCAGCGTCAACCGATGAGCAGTAGCGCACCACCGCTTACGCCGCGCAGAACGATATGGCTGATCGCTGCCATTGCGGCGTCGATCACCCTGGCTGAGACCTTCATTCACGAGTGCGCACACGCGCTCGTCGGGGCCGCCTTCCGGGCGCCTGACCTTGTACTGGGTAATGTCAGCGTCGACGCACAGTGGGAGCGCCTCAGTTCGCTTGAAGTTGTCCTCATGGCTGCGGCTGGACCACTGATGAGTGCTGGTGTGGCGATCGCGGGGGTTGTGATTCGGCGGCGGGCCACGTCGTTCGTAGCTGCCACGGCTGCCTATTGGATGATGTCGATCGGTGCGCTCGGATCAGTCGGCTATCTGGTGATTGCGCCCCTCTTTGGGGATACGAATACGATCGCGCACGTGCTTGCCGGCGACGGACAGTCATGGATCGCCATCGCGGTTGTGATGTCGGCGATTGGAATAGCGACTCTGTATCGCATGATGAGCGTGCAACGACGCTGGCTTGCCGAACTGTCGCCAACGCCCCTTCCTGATCGTGCCCAGACAATGCGGTGGCTGCAGACAATCCTGATCCTGCCGTATCTGGTGGCACTGCCCATCGCCGTGATTGGCACCTGGAGTACCAGCGAACTGTTTGCAGCAACCACGATGGTGCCTGTCTACTGCACGGGGTG
>CAYNNW010000553.1:0-1503 GCA_964398435.1 uncultured Gaiellales bacterium
GGCCGCAACGACGAACACGGTGACTGCGCTCAAGCTCAACGCGCCTGGGCAGGTCGGCGTGAACGAAATCAGCGACGCACTGAACAGGTTCTGACATGGCCAACGAGGTCTATCTCCGCAAGGGCACGTCCAAGCTCGTCAACGGCGAGGCTGGCGCTGATACGGCGTGGTCGATGGAAGGAGTGCTCAACTCCGCAGGTCGCGTGGCTGCGCAGATCGACTGGGGCGCCGCGCCAAGGCCCGATGAGTACGAGTGGTCGTGCGAGGTGCAGTGGCAGGCCACGCCGACGCAAGGCGCAGTGCTGGAGTTGTACGTTGCCGGCGCACCGGACGGCGACTCGACGCAGATCGACGGCGACGTAGGCGCGACCGACGCGGCGCTCGGTGACGTGGACATGCGCCGAAACCTGAAGTACATCGGCTGCGTCGTGAGCGAGAACGCAGCGGCGTCTGAAGTATGTGTCGCCAGTGGCCGTTTCCGCTTTACCCAACGGTACATGACGCTGGTCGGCTACAACGGCGGCGGGGCCACCATCAACGCCACCGACAGCAACTTCCGCTTCAACATCGTCCCGATCTACTACCAGGGGCAGTGAAGTGATCCTGCTGCCGTACTCGCGGCCCTGGGAGCAGCGGCCAACGGAGCTGGTGTGCATCAACTGGGACTGCCCGACGGCGCGGGGTCTGGTGCGCCTGTTAGTCTCAAGCGGAGTAAACCTGCTCGATCTGGTCACAGGCAAATTTGCCACGCGAGTGGGCAGCGCGTTTGACCTAGAAGGCACACCGGATGGCCTTGCCGTCAGGACGACAGGCGCAGGGGCCTATTGGACGATCCCGGTGCGCAGCGAGGCCCGCAATGCTTTGTCCATCGGCTGGATCGGTAAGCTGTACGCTGGCGGGCAGACGCTGGTCATGCGTGACAGCTGGCCGTCAGGCGGCACGATTGCGCACTGGTCCAATAGTGGCTGGGACGCCCGCGTCGGCGGCGCCGACTACACGGCCGCAGGCACTTTTGCCACGTCGACCCCCTATGCCGCGATGCTCACTGCATCGACTACTGCCGTGCAGCAGTACGTGCGCGGACAGGGGCGTGTCATCAATGGCGGGGCTCCAGGCGCGACGAATCTGCTATCCCCATGGCAGATCCACTACAACCCGTCGGGCGGCGCCAACACGTTGGCATCGACGGTACTCCTCCCCATTTGGGATCGGGCGCTGGGCGAGAATGAGGTACTGTCGTGGCTGGCAGACCCTTGGCAGCTACTCGAGCCACAGCGCATCTGGGTGCCGGTGTCTGCTGGCGGTGGCACCAACGCCAGCGTCACGCTCACAGGTTGCAGCGCCGCCTCCGCTGCAGGGGCGACGGTCGCCCTCGGCAGCGCGACGGTCACGCTGAGTGGGGCATCCAGCGCAGCATCGGCAGGCACAGTCACCGCCTCGGCGGGAAGCAGTGCATCGATCACGCTGAGTGGGGCATCCAGCGCTTCGGCCGCAGGGTCGCTG
>CAYNNW010000554.1:0-1502 GCA_964398435.1 uncultured Gaiellales bacterium
GTTCCAATCATGCCCACAAGAATTGCGCAGAATTCCTGTGAGCCGGCGCCGTGCGGGCGCTATTCGTTGCCGGGAAAAACGGCGTCGCCCTCGACAACGCCGTCCTTGCCGCCCATCATCACCAGCACCGCTGGGCGAGACGAGCTGACGCGAACGACATGCGGGGTTCCGGGTTCGATGACCACGATTCCACCGACGCCGACCACGTGTGTGTCCTCACTGCCGAACGTCACGTGGATCTCGCCCTCGTGAACGAAGATCACTTCCTGCTGCTCGGTGTGCAGGTGCAGCTTCGAACTTGCCTCAGGCTGCATCACCTTGACGTTCATGCCGAAAGCGGTCAGCCCCAGCTGTGGTCGCACTCGCCGGAACATGCCATCCCCAAGCGAATCAAGCGTCGGGGCAATTGCCCAGCCCTCGCCCGTGGTGATTGGTGGCGCATCTGTCGTTGCTGCGTCGGTCATCTGAATCGCTCTCCTGCGTGGTGAAGTGCTGATTTCACCACACTGCACGGCAAATGAACACCTGTCCTGCAGTGGAAGCGTGCGCTCATGTCTGCTGCGTGTGCAGCCGATACCAGGAATCATGCTTCGCGCGCGAGAAAATCTTGTTGCCGCTGTGAAGTCGCGCCTGTCTGCGCTGGCTCTGATCGGTGTGCTGGTGGCTGCGGCTGCGGTCGGCGGTGTCACCGTCGTCGACAACCCGCAGACCGGAGCGGTCAGCGATGCGCGTACCAGTGCGCTGACGGTGTACGGGGCGCCGGGGTCGATTGCGACTTCCCGGAATGGGAATGCCGCGCCATATACCGCACACGAAGTGGCTGGCTGGGATTTCGGTGACGGCCAGACGATCGGGTTCGTTGCGATGGCCGATGACGGGACGGTCGTGATGGACAATGGCACCCAGACAGACAGCCAGTTCTCTGCAACTGCAGATCACATGGCAATGTCGGTGTTCAACCCGACAACCGACGCGTTCTCCAACATCGTGATCCCTACAAGCAAGGGCAAAACCAAGGTTCTGGGATTGCACACCGAAGGCGACCCCCCCAAGTACGTACAGGATCCCGTGGGCGGTGCTGACGTATCTGATCTGCAGCCAATAACGTTGGCCAACGGTGAGCAGCGAATTGCGTTCGTATCAGACGTTCCCTACCACGGCTGGTCGATTGCAGTGAATGGCCTGTATCCAACATTTGGAATGCTGCGAAAGTCCGGTGGTGCCTGGGGATATGACGCGTCCGATACCGTGCACAATCGGACGTCTGTCTCGCTGTCGAAGTCCTCGTCCGCCGGGGCACAGGCGTGCCCAATGGATGCGTCTGCGCCCATGTCGGGGTGTCGTGCAATTGCCGAGATGGCGCTGCTTCCACAGTCGGGACATATTGCCGTATCCCAGTATGCTGCAGCGCCGGGAACCGCCGTTCCGAGCGGCGGGATCTCGGTGATATCTGCAGATGGAGTTGTGAAGGCCAGCTACTCGCTCCCTGCGATCTCAACATG